>JAZFYO010000457.1:0-41413 GCA_036443615.1 Binatia bacterium
ATATCTTCTTAACTGATGCCCTAACCTTCATACGCCCCTTCCTTATCTCTCGCGGTAGACTATCCTTCCCCGAGCCAAATCATAAGGAGATAGCTCGATTTTTACCTTATCTCCGGGCAGAATTTTAATATAGTGCATACGCATCTTTCCAGAAATATGAGCTAGAACCTTATGCCCGTTTTCCAGTTCTACCCTGAACATGGCATTGGGAAGAGTCTCCAGCACCTTTCCCGTTACTTCAATGGCGTCCTCTTTGGGCATACCAAATAATAAGTCAGAATCCAGAACTCTTAATACAAAACTTAATTCTAAATTTTACTTAGAATATACGGGCCATTTTTCGTGACCGCGACCGAATGCTCAAAATGGGCGGCCAAACTTCGATCTTTTGTTACCGCAGTCCAACCATCATCTTTCATCTCGACCTCGCAGCGTCCCGCGTTGACCATTGGTTCAATGGCCAGAACCATACCCTCCATCAGGCGAGGTCCGTGTCCTGGTTCACCATAGTTTGGGATCGGAGGCTCTTCGTGAAGCTTCCTGCCAATCCCATGACCAACAAACTCCCTCACGACCGAGAAACCAGCCGCCTCAACCGTCTTTTGAATCATTGAAGAGAGATCGCCCAGCCTTTTTCCTTCGTGAAGCTCTTCAATACCGAGGGTGAGGGCCTCCTCGGTAACCTGCATTAAGCGCCCTGCCGCATCGCTTACCTTTCCCACTCCCACTGTCACTGCAGCGTCGCCGTAAAACCCCTCGTAAATAACGCCAAAATCAATCCCCACAAGATCCCCTTCTTTAAGGACACGTTTGGATGGGATACCATGCACAATTTCTTCGTTCACAGAGGTACAAAGACTGCAGGGATAAACTCGCCCTGCCATCGTATACCCCTTAAATGCCGGTCGTGCATTCTTTTTTCGAGTCTGTTCCTCAGCTAAGGCATCCATGTCTAAAGTGGTTATTCCCGGGACGACAGTTCCTTTCAACTCCTCAAGGACCTCGGCGACGATCTGGCTTGCTCGCCGCATGATTTCAACCTCCCGAGGTGACTTGAGAAATATCATGCCCCAACGACCCCTAGCGCTTGAAAAATACGGCCCTTTATCTCTTCCACGTTTGCCTGTCCGTCGATCTCCTGCAACAGCCCTCTTTTACGATAATAGTCAACCAGCGGCGCGGTTTGAGCTTGATAGACATCGTGCCGTGCAGCAATGGTTTCCTTCTTGTCATCTTTTCGCTGATAAAGATCATTATGACAGCGGTCACAGATTCCCTCCCTGCTGGGGGGATCAAAAACCAGGTGATAAAGTTTTCCGCAATTTCTGCAGGTCCGACGCCCCGCCAGCCTGCGGATAATAGCGTCCAGGGGTACCTGGATGAACAGCACATGCTCCAGTTGTAATCCGCGTTTTTTGAGCAATTCCTCCAACCCCGATGCCTGGGGAATCGTCCTCGGAAATCCGTCCAAGACGAAGTCACCTCTACAATTCTCCCGGGATAACTGCTTGCCCATAAGCTCCAAAATAAGATTGTCGGGGACTAATTTCCCCTTATCCATGTACTGCGCTGCCTTCTTCCCTATGGGGCTCTTGTCACTCACTGCCTTTCTTAGAATATCCCCCGTCGAGACATGGGGAACGCCCAACTGCCCTTCGAGAAGTTTGGCCTGGGTTCCTTTACCTGCACCTGGCGGCCCCAAGAGAACCACGCGCACTGCCTCCCCTCCCAGTTTATGCCTAAGCCCTTCTCCCTCGGAGACGACCTCGCTTCATGAACCCCTCATAGTTTCGAGAAATCATATGTGTCTCAATCTGGGCCACAGTGTCCAGAGCAACCCCTACCACAATGAGAAGCGCCGTTCCTCCGAAGAAGAAAGGGACGTTCAGCTGCCTAATAAGAATAGTCGGCAAAAGCGCTACAATCGAAAGGTATAGAGCTCCGCCCAGGGTGATCCTTGACAGGACCCGGTCAATAAAGTCCGCTGTCTTTTGCCCCGGCCGTATCCCGGGTATATACCCTCCGTATTTTCTCATGTTCTCCGCCACATCGACAGGATTAAAAACCACTGCCGTATAGAAATAGCAGAAAAAAATAATCAAGCCTACATAAAGAATGTCATTCAGCGCACGCCCAGGGGCCATGTACCCCGCCGCCGCCTGGGCCCAAGGATGTTGTACAAACTGAGCCACCGTTGCGGGAAAGATCAGGACCGATGAGGCAAAGATGACAGGGATCACTCCGGAGGTGTTGATCTTGAGCGGCAGGTGAGAACTCTGACCCCCGTACATCTTACGGCCCACCACCCTCTTTGCGTACTGGACGGGAATCCGCCTCTGACCCCTTTCCATGAAAATGATGACTCCCACCACAGCCACCACTAGCGCCAAGACAAAGATCATCAGAAATATTCCCAGCTCCCCCTCTCTAACAAACTGACCTGTGGCCGCTATTGCTGACGGAAGCCGAGACACTATACCTGCAAAAATGACTAGAGAAATTCCATTCCCTATCCCTCGCTCCGTGATCTGCTCCCCAAGCCACATAATGAAGGCTGTCCCGGATGTCAGGGTGAGGACCGTCATCAAACGAAAGTTCCACCCCGGCTCCAAGGCAATGGCTTCCCCTCCGGGTGCTCGGGTTCCTTCCAGCCCGAAACTGATCATCAAACCCTGAATTATCGAAAGAATGACGGTTCCATAACGAGTGTACTGTGTGATCTTCCTGCGACCTACTTCCCCTTCTTTAGATAGACGCTCTAAATAGGGAAAGACCACGGTCAGAAGCTGGAGGATAATCGAGGCGCTGATATAGGGCATAATGCCCAAAGAAAAGACTGAAAACTGCTCAAACGCCCCACCAGAAAAGAGGTTGAACAAACCAAAGAGGGTATTTTCAACCGTCTCGAAAAAAGCAGCCAGGGCTTCCCGATTAATTCCTGGGCTCGGGATCGCCACACCCACACGATAAACTGCCAGCATGGCTAGGGTGAAAAGAATCCTGCGCCTTAGCTCGGGAACCTTGGTAGCGTTTTGAAAACCTTCAAGCATATGGAAGCGATTCTGTCCGTCCGCCTACACTCTCGATCTTTTCCTTTGCCTTCGATGAAAAACCATGGGCCCTAACAGTCAGAGGTTTACTAAGGGTCCCCTCACCCAAGATCTTGACCGCCTTGGCTTTCTTTCGTACCAATCCCCTCCCGTGCATAAGCTCTGGTGAAATCTCACTTCCAGAGTCAAAGACCTCCAGCTGCCCAACATTGACCAAGGCATAATTCTTTTTAAACGGGTTATGGAATCCCCGTTTTGGAATACGCCTTTGAAGCGGCATCTGACCACCCTCGAACCCCGGTCTCACCCCTGCTCCTGCGCGAGCCCCTTGCCCTTTATGACCTCGGCCAGAGGTCTTTCCATGCCCTGAACCTTTTCCCCGCCCCACCCGTTTCCTCTTTTTGTGCGACCCGGGCAAAGGCGATAAGTACCGTAAATCCATTACCGAGCCTTCCCTAGCGAATATCCCCCAGATCCTTTCCTCTCAAGGCAGCAACCTCTTCGGGAGTCCTAAGCCCCTTCAGGGCCTCAAGGGTCGCCTTGACCATGTTATGAGGATTGTTGGACCCAAGACACTTTGTAAGCACATTCTGAATCCCTGCAGCTTCCACTACTGCCCGAATCCCTCCCCCAGCTATCACTCCGGTCCCTTTGGACGCAGGCTTGAGGATCACATAACCCGCACCGAAACTACCTAAGACCTCAAAGGGTATTGTTCCATCGACAATAGCGACCTTAATTAGACTTTTTTTGGCCTTCTCAACCCCCTTACGAATGGCTTCCGGTACCTCTTTGGCCTTTCCCAAACCAAATCCGACGTGCGACTTTCCATCTCCTGCAACCACCAGTGCACTAAAACTGAAGCGCCTGCCGCCCTTCACCACCTTCGCCACGCGATTGATGTGAACGACCTTGTCCTTTATTTCTAAACCCTGTGGATCAATTCGTTCCAATGGTCACCCGTATCAAAAATCTAAACCACCCTCTCGCGCTGCCTCTGCCAAGGCCTTGACACGGCCGTGAAAGAGAAAACCGTTACGATCAAAAACCACACGTTTAATGCCTTTCTCCTTACAAACCTGCGCCAATCGGGCTCCCACCTGTTTTGCCGCCTCCACCCTTTTTGTCTTCTGCAGCTTTTCCTTAAACTCTTTGGAAAGGCTCGAGACCGACAACAAGGTTGCCTCTTTCTCATCAGAAATGACCTGCGCATAAATATGCTTGAGACTACGAAATACACAAATACGAGGCCGGTCATCTGTGCCCAGAACCTTTTTACGGACCCTCTTTTGCCTCCTTTTGCGCCCCAGGTTCCTCTGATCGCTCAGCATAAGTTCCTCTACGAATTCGCTTTCGATCCGAAATTGAGAGATCCCGCCTAGCCAGCAGCCCCCACGGTCTTCCCAGCCTTACGGCGTATCACCTCTTCCTGATATTTAATCCCTTTACCCTTATAGGGCTCCGGGGGCCTAAGACGCCGAATCATGGCTGCAGTCTGCCCTAAAAGCTGTTTGTCCGGACATTCAAGAGTAATCATAGTCTGCCGGTCAACGGTAGCCGTGACTCCAGGTGGCAAAGGAAATTCGACAGGACGAGAATAACCCAGAGTGAGATTCAGCACTTTCCCCTTGACCTCCGCTCGATAGCCTACGCCGTTTATCTCTAAAACGCGCTTAAAGCTTTTACTCACCCCCTCCACCATGTTGGCGATGAGTTTTCGCGTCAAACCATGCAGCCCCTTATCCCCAGCTGTTTCCTCCTCGCGACCCACCTGGAGCTCCTTTTCCTCCACCTTGACCCAAATTCTTGCTGGGACAGACACGTTCAGTTTGCCCTTGGGTCCCTCTACGTAGACCACCCCGTCTTTTAACCCGACCTTGACACCTGCGGGAATCGGTACTGGTTGCTTTCCGACACGAGACATTGATACCTCAAATGTGCCTTACCACACAGAGCAAAGCAGCTCGCCTCCAACCCTCTCCTTCTTCGCCTGCCTATCCACAAGAAGCCCCTTGGGCGTTGAAAGGATATTGATACCCAGCCCCTTCCGGACGGCAGGGATCTCCTGACTTCCCACGTAGATCCTGCGTCCAGGCCGACTGACTCGCTTGAGACCAGTGATGACTGGTCTATTGTTCGTGTCAAACTTCAGCTGGACACGCAATGCCTCACCTGTCTTGTCTTTCAGCCTGACCCTCTTGACCTCCCGTACATAACCCTCCGCTTCCAACAGACTGGCAATGCTCTCTTTGATGCGGGACCATGGGACATCTACCTCCTGATGGCGAGCTTGGCAGGCGTTACGAATCCGAGTCAGCATGTCTGCAATGGGATCTGTCATACTCATAGTTACTCCTGAACAGCTACCAGCTCGCTTTGGTCAAGCCTGGAATCTCTCCCTTTCGGGCAAATTCCCTGAGACAAATTCGACACAGGCGAAAGCGCCGGTAAAAGGCCCGCGAGCGGCCACAGATGGGACAGCGGTTATAACCCCTTACCTTGAACTTCGGGGGTCTTTCCGCTTTGACTCGAAGACACTTCTTGGCCACCCTTGGTCCCCCCCTAACTGGCAAATGGCATACCGAAATACTTCAGCAACGACCTTCCCTCTTGGTTGGTTCTGGCCCCGGTGACAATTGAAACCGTTAGTCCATGAACCTTCTCCACCGTGTCAATATTGATCTCCGGAAAAAAGATCTGCTCTCCGATCCCAAGCGAGTAATTACCGTGCCCATCAAAGGAACGGTCTGAAAGCCCCCTGAAATCTCTGACCTGAGGCAAGGCGACATTAATCAACCGGTCCAGAAACTCATACATTCGCTCTCTCCTCAACGTCAGCATGCAGCCAATAGGAGTCCCCACCCGCAACTTGAAATTAGAGATGTCCTTTTTAGCTCGCGTGATCACCGGCTTCTGTCCGGCAATGGCCATCAGCTCAGCCACGGCCACATCTAGGACCTTAATGTTTTGAATGGCCTCACCCATACCAACGTTCAAAGTGATCTTCTCTAACCGAGGCACTACTAATCGGTTTTCATACCCGAAGTCTTTCATCATTGCCGGGACGATCTCTTCGTCATACAATTTCTTCAAACGCCCCATCAAAATTCCTACCTGACCAAGATGAAATCAACTGACGGCAATGTCATGCCGAGCTCACCTCGGTTTATTCCAAATGATCACCACAGCGGCGACAGACTCGAACCTTCTCTCCGTCCTCAAGGATCTTTTTGCCGACCCGAACCGGGGCATTACACCTGTCACACATCAGCATAAGATTAGAGATGTGGATGGAGGCTTCTTTCTCCAAAATGCCCCCCGGGACCTGCGGTCCCCGCGGTCGCGTGTGGCGCTTCACCAAGTTGACCCGCTCGATCAAGGCTCGCCCTTTATTTGGCAGGACCTTAAGTACCTTGCCCGTCTTCCCCCGTTCCTTACCGGCAATAACCATGACGCTATCGTTCTTATGAATATGTAAAGCCATATCAAAGCACCTCTGGGGCCAGTGATATAATCTTCATAAACCTCTTCGCCCTAAGCTCACGGGCAACCGGTCCAAAGATGCGAGTACCCACAGGTTCCCGTTGGTTATCGATGAGAACCGCAGAGTTGCTATCAAACCTTATATAAGTTCCATCTGAGCGGCCTATCTCCTTCGCGGTTCGGACAACCACGGCCTTCATCACGTCCCCTTTCTTCACCTTGGCGTTCGGAATCGCCTCCTTAATTGAAACCACAATGATATCTCCAATAGAAGCGTACTTGCGCTTGCTCCCTCCAAGCACTTTAATACACTGAACCTTCCTGGCTCCCGAGTTGTCTGCAACGTTCAATACCGTGCTCATCTGAACCATCAACCCACCTCATCACGAAAAACTTAAAGGACAGGGGACGAAGCGGAAACAGCAGACTCTTTTCCACCAGTCGCAACGGCACGCGCCAAGGTTCGACAAACCCGCCAGCGTTTCTCATGGCTCATAGGCCGGCATTCCACAATCAGCACTCGATCCCCTATTTGACATTCATCCTTTTCATCATGCGCTTTAACCTTATTCCAGCGCTTGAGGAATTTTTTGTACTTCGGATGCTTGACCCTCCTCTCAATAGAAATCACAACGGTCTTCCGCATCCGGTTGCTCGTTACCACCCCTTCGCGTTCCTTCCTCATTCCCCTTTGGCTCATCCTGCTTTTTCTCCTACTCCTTGGATTTCCCTCTCTCTCAAGATGGTCTCCAGGCGCGCCAAATCCCGCTTTATCTGCCTTAGCTTCATCGGGCTCTCCAGTTGTCCCGTCGCCTTTCTTAGACGTAAATGAAAGGCCCCCTCTTTCAACTCCCGCCGTTTTAGGGCTAGTTCATCACCGCTCATCTCCCGAAACTGCTTCGCCTCCATGAATCATCCTCTCCGCTGCACAAAAAGGGTAGGAACCGATATCTTGTGAGAGGCCAAGCGGAAGGCCTCTCGCGCTGCATCCCCCTGGATCCCTTCCATTTCAAAGAGGATCCGCCCAGGTTTAACCACCGCCACCCAACTCTCCGGGGCACCCTTCCCTTTCCCCATGCGGACCTCGGCCGGCTTCTTTGTTATAGGCTTATCCGGAAAAACACGGATCCAAACCTTACCGCCACGCTTGAGCGAACGAGTGAGAGCGATCCGAGCCGCCTCGATCTCTCGGGCAGTAAGCCAACCTCGGCCCAGGGCCTTCAGCCCATAGTCCCCGAAGGCCAAGGTAGCCCCTCTAGTGGCCATCCCATGTCTTCTCCCCTTTTGTTGCTTACGATACTTTACTTTTCCTGGCTCTAGCATATTTCAAATCCAAGCACTCAGCCGTCGGCGTTTAGCCTAACCTTCTGGCTGATTGCCAACAGCTAACCCCGATCCGAAATTAATCAGTCCAAAAAATTCTCACTAATGCACATCAGGCCGCAATAAAGACCTGTTTGTAGTGTGAACCGGCAACTCACCTCCAGTATAGTGGCAGATCGAAGATCATAATGTCGCTAATTGCTGCTCTATGTTGCTCCAAACGGGGTATGCCTCGATTATTTTTTACGGATCGGGGCTAATGACTGACTGCTTTTTTCTTATACCCCCAATGCCGCTTTTTGCTGTTCCTCCTCCTTGGTCAGCACTTCGCCCCGAAAGATCCAAACCTTAACTCCAATCAATCCGTAGGTGGTCCGAGCCTCAGCCAGCCCATAGTTCACATCCGCCCTCAAGGTATGCAGAGGGACCCGCCCCTCGCGATACCACTCGGTCCGGGCAATTTCGTTTCCTCCCAATCTTCCGGCACACTGAATCCTGATCCCTTGTGCGCCCATTCGCATGGCCCGGGAGACACTCTCTTTCATGGCCCGACGGAAGGCTACACGACGCTCTAACTGTAAAGCCACGTTCTCTGCCACGAGCTGTCCGTCCAGGTCCGGGCGGCGGACCTCGTGGATGTTGATATAGATCTCCCCAGTAGTTAGGCGGGACAGTTCTTCTTTCAGTTTCTCGATTTCTGCGCCCTTTTTACCAATGACGATCCCCGGGCGAGCCGTGTGAATGTTAATCTTCGCCTTGTTCGTAGCCCTCTCGATCTCGATCTTCGAGATCCCGGCGTGATAGACACGACCCTTTACAAACTTCTTTATCTTAAAATCCTCATGGAGCAGCTTCGTATAGTCATGATCTGCATACCATTTGGAGTCCCACGACTCTGTCACTCCCATGCGAAAGATTTTAGGATGCGTTTTCTGGCCCATAGGTCCTATGTCCTTTCATCGATCACAACCGTAACGTGGCTCAGGCGCTTTCGAATGCGTGTAGCCCTACCCTGGGCTCGAGGCATAAAGCGCTTCCACATGCCTCCCTCATCTACAGCAACCCGCTTGATATAAAGACGATCTACGTCCACGCTTTGCGTGCTCTCAGCGTTGGCAATAGCCGACCGTAGAACCTTGGCCACAATCGCTGCCGACCTTTTAGGGGTAAACTTAAGGATGTCGAGGGCCTCCTCAACTTTCTTCCCCCGGATTTGGTCTATCACCAGTCTCGCCCTACGCGGAGAAACTCGAATGTATTTTAAGATAGCACGTGCCTCCATGATCCTTCACTAAGGTTTGGCCGCGCCAGCAGGTGAACCAGCGGGTGAAACGGTCTCCTTGGCCTGGCCCTTTCGATCGCCAGAATGGCCATAAAAAGTACGGGTTGGGGCAAACTCCCCGAGCTTATGCCCCACCATATTCTCTGTGATATATACAGGTATAAATTTTTTGCCATTATGAACAGCGATCGTTTGGCCAAGCATCTCTGGGATAATCATTGAACGGCGAGACCAAGTCTTCAGAACCCGCTTCTCGTTGGACCGACTGATGGCCTCGACCTTTCGTCTCAGGTGATCATCTACAAAAGGCCCCTTTTTGACTGAGCGCGCCATAATCCTTAGGCCTTTCTTCTCCTTATGATGTACTTGTCCGATGGCCGACTCTTTCTCGTCTTATATCCTCTGGTAGGTTTTCCCCAGGGAGTCTGGGGATGGTTACCTTTTGAGCGGCCCTCTCCCCCCCCATGAGGGTGATCCACCGGATTTTTAGCCATTCCTCGAGTTACAGGTCTGTACCCCAACCAGCGGTTCCTCCCTGCCTTCCCGATGGAGATATTTTCGTGCTCGACATTACCCACCTGCCCCACAGTGGCCCGGCATTCCGCTAATACGTTTCGTAGCTCCCCGGAGGGGAGCTTCAGAAGCGCATAGGCCCCTTCTTTGGCCATCAACTGCGCCCCCGCCCCCGCGCTTCGAACCATCTGACCCCCTTTACCAATTTTGAGCTCGATATTGTGTACTATGGTACCGGCGGGGATGAATTTAAGTGGCAGTGAATTCCCCGGTTTGATATCCACATCGTCATAACCGGAAATCACCGCATCTCCTACCCGAAGGCCGTCGGAGGCCAGGATGTAACGCCGCTCCCCATCGGCGTAACAGAGAAGCGCAATTCGGGCGGAACGATTGGGGTCATACTCAATGGCCTCGACCCGTGCAGGGACACCATGCTTAGTCCGCTTAAAATCAATTACCCGATAAAGACGTCTGTGACCCCCTCCCCTATGATCGCTGGTAATCCTCCCGGTGTTGTTTCGCCCACCGCTGCGCTTCCAAGGCTTCAGCAAGTTCTTCTGAGGCTTGGATTTTGTAATTTCCTCAAACACAAAACCGGAAGAGAAACGTCTTCCCGGAGAGGTAGGCGCAAAGTTTTTAATGGCCATATCTAGTTACCTTACACCTTGAGCCCCGATGGTTTGCTTTTGCTATGCCCCGCCAAAGAAATCAATTTTTTCCCCTTCCTTCAGGGTCACATAGGCCTTTTTCCATTGCGGCAGGCGACCCGCTGACTTTCCCACGCGCTTAATTTTTCCCAGATATCGAACCAATCTAACCTTGATTACTCTGACTCTGAAGAGCGCCTCCACGGCTTTTTTGACCTCGATCTTATTGGCTTCCGGCAGAACCTTGAACAGTACCTGATTGGATTTCTCTCCGATTAGGGAACCCTTCTCTGTAATCAGAGGCACCTTGATGATATCCTCGGGCTCCTTCATGCCACCAGTCTCTCCTCGATGACACTAAGCGCCTGCTCCGTCAATACCAGGTGCTCGTAGCGTAGGATGTCATATACATTAAGCCCCTCGGCACGAAGAACCTTAACGCTGCCAAGATTCCGTGCCGACCGCACTACCTTCTCGTCAGGCTCAGGAATTATAATGAGAGCACTTTTAACTCCCAAGTTCTCCAGCACTTCCCGCATGAGTTTGGTTTTGGCCTCGGCAAGCTCCAATTTATCGACGACTATGATCTTTTCATCTCGTCTCCTGAGGCTCAATGCGGAGAGCAATGCCTCCCTGCGAGCCTTCTTGGGTAGACGGTAAGAGTAATCCCTAGGCTGAGGGCCGAAAACAGTTCCCCCTCCAATCCAAATCGGTGATCGAACACTCCCCACACGAGCCCGTCCTGTCCCCTTCTGCCGCCAAGGCTTTCTCCCGCTTCCACGGACCAGCCCCCTTGTCTTGGTTGACGCCGTCCCAGATCGCCGATTGTTGAGTTGCATGATCACCATCTGATGCAGGAGGTGAGGACGAATATGGACACCGAATATGCTCTCTTGGAACTGGGGTTGAATCACACGAACTTCCATCTCTATTTTCCCTTGACCGCGCGCTGGACTAAGAGAATTCCTCTATTAGATCCAGGGACCCCCCCTTTTACCAGAAGGAGGTTAAACTCCGGTCGGACCTCAATAATTTCCAGATTCTGAACCGAAATCCTCTCATTACCCCAGTGACCCGCCATCTTTTTCCCCTTAAAGACCCGACCGGGGTAGGATCGGTTACCAATCGCTCCCCCATGACGAAAGGTCTCATGGGTCCCATGTGAGGCTGGAAATCCCGCGAATCCCCAACGTTTTATAACCCCTGCAAAGCCCCTTCCCTTTGAGGTCCCGCTGACATCGACAAGGTCCCCCGTCTTAAAAAGATCGGACAACTTAATTTCCTGTCCAACTTCGTATTGGGACACTTCTTCCATGCGAAACTCCCGTAAGATCTCAAAGGGACCCTTCCCTGCTTTTCCCATATGGCCCTGCTGCGGCTTGTTTATCCTCTGGTTTTTCCTGCGCCCAAAGCCGAGCTGTAACGCGTTATACCCGTCCTTTTGCATCTCCTTCTTCTGCACTACAACACACGGGCCGGTCTCGATCGCCGTGACAGGAACCACGCTGCCATCGGCACCAAAAACCTGTGTCATCCTAATTTTTCTGCCAATAAGCCCTGCCATATAACCTTTTAAATCCAGTACTCAGAAGCCAGCACGCATTGGTTGTGCTGGCTTCTGGTTATTGCAATTTGATCTCTACATTCACCCCGGCAGCCAAGTCTAGTTTCCCTAGGGCATCGATAGTCTGTTGCGTAGGGTCCAAGATGTCCAAAAGCCGTTTGTGAGTGCGAATCTCAAACTGCTCTCGAGACTTTTTGTCCACGTGGGGAGAACGGTTAACTGTGAAGCGCTCAATGCGAGTTGGCAACGGAATAGGTCCAGCGACCCTCCCCCCAGTTCTCTTTACCGTTTCGACGATCTCGCCCACCGACTGGTCTAAGATCCGAAAATCATACGCCTTTAGCCGAATACGAATCTTCTCATTCACGTACTAATCTCCTAAGGCAATCATATCAGGTGGCTAGAGGCCAACCGCCTTGGCACTGATCTCCTCTGAAATTGAAGCCGGAACCTCCTCATAATGGGAAAACTGCATGGTATGCGTAGCTCTCCCTTGAGTCATCGATCGCAAATCAGTTGCGTAACCGAACATCTTTGCTAGAGGGATACGCGACTCGATCACCTGAGCTGCAGGCCTGGAGTCCATCCCTAGGATCTTTCCACGACGGGAATTGATATCCCCAATCACCTCCCCCATATACTCTTCCGGGACCACTACTTCCACGGACATTATTGGTTCCAACAAAACGGGAGCTGCCTTTCGGACAGCATCTTTAAAGGCCATGGAGCCCGCAACCTTAAAGGCAATCTCTGAAGAGTCCACCTCGTGGTAACTCCCATCTATGAGTGTAACTTTAACATCCACCATTGGATATCCGGCCAAGGCACCACTTTCCATCGCCCCGGAGACCCCGTTGCGCACTGCTGGAATATATTCCCGTGGAATCGAACCCCCCTTGATCGCATCAACAAACTCAAATCCCTCCCCTGGAGGCTGAGGCTCAACCCGAAGGTAGACATGACCGAATTGCCCCCGGCCGCCAGTCTGACGAACGAACTTTCCCTCCTGCTCTACCTCCTTACGGATGGTCTCTTTATAGGCCACCTGAGGCCGGCCGACACTAGCGCCAACGTTAAACTCCCTCAGAAGACGGTCCACAATAATCTCGAGGTGGAGTTCTCCCATCCCAGAAATTATAGTCTGCCCAGTCTCCTCGTCGGTACGCACTCTAAAAGAGGGGTCCTCGGTAGCCAACTTCTGGAGCGAAACGCCGAGTCTCTCTTGATCCGCTTTCGTCTTTGGCTCAATCGCAATAGAGATTACCGGATCAGGAAACTCAATAGCTTCAAGGATTATTGGAGCGGTCTCGTCGCAGAGCGTATCACCGGTCGTCGTGTTCTTTAGCCCAATGGCTGCCGCAATATCGCCGGCACAGACCTCCTTGATCTCCTCACGCTTGTTGGCGTGCATTTTCAACAATCGACCAATCCGCTCTTTTTTCCCTTTCGTGGAATTGTAAACATAAGAACCCGCATTCAAAACACCAGAATAAACCCGAAAGAAGGTCAACGTTCCCACAAACGGATCTGTCATGATCTTAAAGGCCAACGCTGAGAAAGGCGCCTTATCGCTCGGGGGTCGCTCTTCTTCCCGTTGAGAAACAGGATGCTTTCCCCAAACAGGCGGGATGTCAAGAGGTGATGGCAGGTAGTGAATTACTGCATCAAGAAGAGGCTGAACACCCTTGTTCCTAAAGGCAGCCCCGCATAGAACCGGCACTAATTTGAGGTTCAGGCCACCCTTTCGGATGGCTCTGCGAAGTTCGACTTCCGTAATCTCCCCTCCATCCAGGTATCTCTCCATGACGGATTCATCACAATCCGCCGCGGCCTCCAGCACTTTCTCCCGGTATTCATTCGCCTGTCCCATTAGCTCACTGGGAATTGATCCGATACGGTATTCGGCTCCAAGACTCTCCTCATCCCAGAGGATGGCCTTCATCTGCACCAAGTCAATGACCCCTTTAAAATGGTCCTCGCCTCCAATGGGCAGCTGAAGCACTAGTGGACGCGCACCAAGTCGATCCTGAATCATCTGAACCACTCGGAAGAAATCGGCACCGACACGATCCATTTTGTTGACAAAGGCAATCCTCGGAACCTTGTACTTATCGGCCTGGCGCCAAACCGTCTCCGTTTGAGGCTCTACCCCTCCCACAGAGCAGAAGACCGCAATGGTCCCGTCAAGAACACGAAGGCATCTCTCGACTTCGATGGTAAAATCTACGTGGCCTGGAGTATCGATAATGTTGATCCGATGATCTTGCCAGAAGCAGGTGGTGGCCGCCGAAGTGATGGTGATTCCTCGCTCCTGCTCCTGCACCATCCAATCCATAGTGGCGGTTCCTTCATCTACCTCACCGATCTTATAGTTAATCCCCGAGTAGTACAAAACTCTCTCGGTGGTGGTAGTCTTACCCGCATCAATATGGGCCATGATGCCAATATTGCGGGTGTTGTCTAATGAAACCTTTTCTCCCATAGTCCTATACAGCAAGGAAAAAAAGGAGGCGGTTCAACCGCCTCCTTTGTCTCCTTGGAATCCTCCAGCAAAGCTACCAGCGATAATGGGCAAAGGCCCTGTTGGCCTCTGCCATTCGATGGGTGTCTTCTTTCTTTTTTATCGCGCCTCCCCGATGGTTCGCTGCATCCATCAACTCTGCCGCTAATTTTTCCTCCATGGATTTTTCCACACGAAGCCGGGCAGATTGGATCAGCCAGCGAAAGCCAAGAGTGAGACGCCGTTGCAGACGAACCTCGACAGGGACCTGGTAAGTAGCACCCCCCACCCGACGTGAACGCACTTCCAGCGTGGGCCGCGCGTTTTCCACCGCCTGTTTAAAAACCTCTAGCGCATCCCCTTTAGTCTTGGCAGCGATGACTGCAAGAGAACGGTAAAGAATTCCCTCTGCCACACTTTTTTTCCCCTGCATCATCATTGTATTAATAAACTTCGCCACCAACTTATCCCCATACTTAGGATCTGGCAAAATTTCCCTTCTTCTTATTTCTCCCTTGCGTGGCATCTTATCTTAAATTATTATTTTGGCCTCTTTGCCCCGTATTTAGACCGACTCTGACGCCGGTCCTGTACCCCAATCAAATCAAGGATCCCCCGGATGAGGTGGTATCTGACACCAGGCAGATCTTTGACCCTACCCCCTCGAATCAAAACCATCGAGTGCTCCTGCAAGTTGTGCCCAATGCCGGGGATGTACGATGTCACCTCAATCCCGTTGGTTAGACGGACCCGGGCTACCTTCCGCAAGGCAGAGTTCGGTTTTTTCGGAGTAGAGGTGTAAACCCTCGTACACAATCCCCTTTTTTGCGGACACCCTTGCAGGGCAGGCGCAGTATTCTTCCTACCCTGGATCACGCGACCCATCCGAACCAACTGATTTATGGTAGGCATCCTAACTCCATTCTCCAGCTAATAGATACATCAAACTGCGCATAATTACAGCCTTTTTGTAAACCCCTTTATATAAGGAAAAACTCTCGTACTGTCAATACGAGCTACGCCACCTCAGCCTCAGAAATACCCAAATCGTCAGCATCGGGCTCTTCTACCTCTAAATCTATATCAGAATACTTGGTTAATCCCGTACCTGCCGGTATCAATCTCCCCATAATCACGTTTTCCTTGAGTCCTGTCAGGGTATCCACCTTCCCGTGAATGGCAGCGTCGGTTAGAACCTTGGTCGTCTCCTGAAATGAGGCAGCGGATATGAAGCTTCCCGTTGATAGAGAAGCCTTGGTAATTCCAAGGAGAAGGGATTCTGCAATGGCGGGCTTCCCGCCTTCTGCCATCACCTTTTGATTCTCCTCTTCGAAACGCCACTTTTCGACCTGGTCCCCAACAAGAAATTCAGTATCACTGACTTCCTTGATGCGTACACGCCGTAGCATTTGTCTCACGATAACCTCGATGTGTTTATCGTTAATCCTCACTCCCTGGAGCCGATAGATTTCCTGAACCTCATCCACGAGGTATTTGGCCAACGCTTTTTCTCCAAGGATATTAAGGATGTCATGGGGGTTAGATGAACCCTGCATGAGCGGATCTCCCGCCTTGACTCGATCCCCCTCATGGACATTGATGTGTTTTCCCCTCTGGATCAAATATTCTCTGGGCTCTCCAACATCAGGGGTAACCATGACCTTGCGCTTCCCTTTGGTATCCTTCCCGAAAGATACTACTCCATCGATCTCGCTAATCATGGCAAACTCTTTGGGTTTTCGGGCCTCGAAGAGCTCCGCCACGCGAGGCAACCCTCCTGTGATATCCTTAGTCTTTGTAGTCTCACGCGGTATCCTGGCTACGGCATCACCCGCGGCGACCACCTGTCCCTCTTGGACACTGATATGGGCACCGACAGGCAAGAGGTAGCGGGCCTCGGTAGTCTTGGATAGCCGAGCGGTTTTTCCTGACGTATCTTTTATGGAGATGCGGGGGCGCCTATCCAAATCCTTAAAGTCAATGATAACCTTGGTCGACAACCCAGTCCTCTCATCCACCCTCTCTTCCATCGTGACTCCCTCGATGACGTCGCCGAACTTGACCGCTCCACTCACCTCTGTGATGATGGGAATGTTATAGGGATCCCACCCGGCGATAAGCTCCCCGGCCTTGATCTTAGACCCATCCGTTTTCTTTATTCTTGCACCGTAGACGATGGGATAGCGTTCCCTCTCTCTCTCCCTTCCCTTATCTTTCCCTTCCGGATAATCCACGATGCCGATCTCAGCGTTGCGGTTCATGACCACAAGGTCACCCTCATGATTGGTAACCGTGATGATGTCAATAAACTTTACAAACCCGTTGTTCCGAGCCTCCAAGGCAGTTTGCTCCGCCCTTCGGCTCGCGGTCCCCCCAATGTGAAAGGTCCGCATGGTTAGCTGGGTCCCTGGCTCACCAATGGACTGGGCAGCGATCACACCGATCGCCTCACCTAGGTTCACCATGTGACCTCGCGCCAGATCCCGACCGTAACACATCACACAAACCCCTCGCTTCGATTGACAGGTTAATACCGAGCGGATCCTGATCCGCTCCAATCCCCCCTCCTCGATGCGTGGGAGCAGATCTTCATCGATCTCCTGGTTGGCCCGGACAATAACATCCCCGGTAAATGGATCCTTTACATCTTCCAGGGCGACTCTACCTAGCACGCGATCCCCAAGCGGTTCAATGATCTCACCCCCCTCCCTGAGAGGCGTCACTTCGATCCCGTCCAGGGTTCCACAGTTCCCTTCAGCAATGACCGAATCTTGAGCTACATCGACGAGTCTCCGGGTGAGATATCCAGAGTTAGCGGTCTTCAATGCGGTGTCCGCCAACCCCTTTCGTGCCCCATGGGTGGAAATAAAGTACTGCAGTACGGTCAGGCCCTGACGGAAATTGGCCGTGATGGGCGTCTCAATAATCTCTCCCGATGGTTTCGCCATCAACCCTCGCATCCCGGCGAGCTGGCGAATCTGCAGGGCACTGCCCCGGGCGCCGGAATCGGCCATCATGAAGATAGGATTAAAACTCGGGACTGTAGTTTTTTCTCCCTTCTCGTTGGTGATTGTCTCGGTCCCCAGCTCACGTAGCATCTCATCAGCAATCCGATCCGTAACTTCAGCCCAAATGTCCACTACCTTATTATAGCGTTCTCCGTCCGTGATCAGACCGTTCTTGTATTGCTCTTCAATCTCTTGGACATTCGCATACGCCTTTTTGAGCAACTCTTCTTTTCCCGGAGAAACCACTATATCCTTCAGCGAGATTGAAACCCCTGCCTTAGTCGCATAATGATATCCCATGTCCTTGAGTTTATCCGCAAGGATGACGGTAGCCTTATTGCCTGCCAATCGGTAGCTTAAGTCTATTAGGTTTCCAAGCTCCTTTTTCTTCATTACCCGGTTGACCTCTTTAAAAGGGATCACCGGAGGGATCACCTCGTAGATGAGGACTCGGCCGACAGTGGTGTCGACTCGCTCGGCACCGACCCGAACGGTAACAGAGGCCTGAAGACCTACCTCCTCCTGATCATAGGCTATACGGACCTCCTCCGGACTGGCAAAGATTCTGCCTGTCCCTTTCGCGTTGATGCGCTCTCGAGTTAAGTAGTAGAGGCCCAAAACGATATCCTGCGTTGGAACAATAATCGGCTTTCCATTGGCTGGAGACAGAATATTATTGGTGGACATCATGAGCGCCCGCGCCTCAACCTGAGCCTCGACAGACAGAGGGACGTGGACGGCCATCTGGTCTCCATCGAAATCCGAATTGTAGGCAGCACAGACCAGGGGGTGAAGCTGAATCGCCTTACCCTCAATGAGAACGGGCTCAAAGGCCTGGATACCAAGCCGGTGGAGCGTTGGGGCCCGGTTAAGCAAGATGGGGTGTTCCCGTATCACCTCGTCCAGGATATCCCAGACCTCGGGCCGCTCCGTTTCCACCATCTTCCTGGCACTTTTGATGGTGGTCACATAGGCCCGCTCCTCAAGTTTGTTATAGATAAAAGGCTTGAAAAGCTCCAAGGCCATCTTCTTGGGAAGCCCGCACTGATGCAACCTCAGCTCTGGCCCAACCACAATCACGGAACGACCTGAATAATCGACTCTCTTGCCCAGGAGATTCTGACGAAATCTTCCCGCTTTCCCTTTGAGCATGTCGCTCAGAGATTTTAAGGGCCGGCGGTTCGGGCCAGTGATCGCCCTTCCCCTGCGCCCGTTATCAAACATGGCATCCACCGCCTCTTGCAGCATTCGTTTCTCGTTGCGGATGATGATCTCAGGGGCGCTAAGTTCCAAGAGCCTTTTAAGACGATTATTGCGATTGATCACACGTCGGTAGAGATCGTTGAGATCTGAAGTCGCAAACCGTCCACCATCGAGAGGCACCAGGGGGCGCAAATCTGGCGGAATAACCGGAATCACCTCAAGAATCATCCACTCAGGCCTATTCCCCGAGTTCTTAAAGGCATTGATGACCTTGAGCCGCTTGGCCACCTTCTTGCGCCGAACTTCGGAGTTGGTATCGCGCATATCTCGGTGCAGCTCTTCGGATAGCTTATCAATTTCCAAGGACATGAGAAGCTTTCGGATTGCACCCGCTCCCATCTCTGCGGTGAAGCTCGTCCCGTATTCCTCTATAGCCTTTCGGTAGCGTGCCTCGGTCAGAAGTTCCTTGGTCTGCAGGGGAGTCGAACCAGGATCCACTATAATATAAGACTCAAAATAGAGGACCTTCTCGAGATCTTTGAGCGACATATCAAGGAGGGCGGCGATGCGGCTTGGGAGACTTTTCAAAAACCAGATGTGTGCCACCGGCGTGGCCAGTTCAATATGACCCATCCGCTCCCGGCGAACCTTCGATTGAATGACCTCTACCCCACACTTCTCGCAAACTACGCCTCGATGGCGCATCCTTTTATACTTCCCGCAGTTGCACTCGTAATCCTTAGTCGGACCAAAGATCTTGGCGCAAAAGAGCCCGTCCCGTTCTGGTTTGAAGGTACGGTAGTTGATCGTCTCAGACTTTCTGACCTCTCCGTGGGACCAAGAACGGATCTTTTCTGGAGAGGCAAGCGCAATTTTAATAGCGTTAAAGCTGAGCGGGTTTCTAGGCCTTTCAAAGAAACTGAAAAGTTCTTCCATAGGTCAAACTCCTTTTTTACCCTTATCGCTCTCAATTAGCTCAATGTCCAAGCAAAGACTTTGAAGCTCTTTGATCATGACATTGAAGGATTCCGGCAAGCCCGGCTCCAAGATATTGTCCCCCTTGAAGATTCCTTCATACATTCGTGTCCGTCCGGCCACATCATCCGACTTCACCGTGAGCATCTCTTGTAGAGTGTAAGCAGCCCCGTAACCTTCCAGGGCCCATACTTCCATCTCCCCCAAGCGCTGCCCGCCGAATTGGGCCTTTCCACCCAAAGGCTGTTGGGTCACCAGCGAATATGGTCCGGTGGAGCGGGCGTGAAGCTTGTCATCCACCAGGTGGTGGAGCTTCATTATATACATGATTCCCACCGTCACCTTCCCATCAAATGGCTCGCCAGTTCGGCCGTCATAGAGAGTGACCTGTCCCGTTTCAGGTAGCCCTCCTTTCTTTAGGAGCTCAAAAATCTCATCCTCCCTGCTTCCATCAAACACCGGTGAGGCCAAGTGGATCCCATTGCGGTACTTTTGGGAAAGCTTGACCACATCCTGATCGTTCAGCCCTTCGATGAACTCACTAATCTCGCGTGAGCCCAAATACTCCTTGAGACGGCGGCGGAGACTATCCGTATCCGGGTGGGCCCCGTTGAGGAGTTCATCGATCTGTTTCCCGAGGCTTCGCGCTGCCCAGCCCAGATGGGCTTCCAGAATCTGCCCCACATTCATTCTCGAAGGGACACCCAAGGGATTCAAGACGATATCCACTGGAGTTCCATCTTCCATATAAGGCATATTCTCCTCTGCCAGGATGCAGGAAATGACCCCCTTATTTCCGTGCCGCCCCGCCATTTTATCTCCAACCTGGAGTTTGCGTTTAATGGCCACAAGAACCTTCACCATCTTGATGACCCCAGGGGGAAGCTCGTCACCACTCTTAAGCTTGTTGATCTTGTCTTGAAAACCTGTCTTGATACGGTCGATCTGCTCCGTAGTGCTCTCGACAACGCGCTTGACTTCACCCTCCACGGATTCATGATCGACGCGGATGTCTCCCCAATAAGCCCTGGGAATATGGTCCAGGTCTTCGTCGGTCAGCTCTTTCCCTTTGTTCAGAAGAACCTTTCCGTTATCATCGGTGATGCGCGCGGACACAGAACGTTCCACCAAAAGCTTCTTGAGGCGGTTCAGGGCTCCCTCGTGGATGATGCGAATCTCATCCTGCTGATCCTTCTTCAATCGGCTGATCTCCTCGTCTTCGATGACTTGGCTCCGCTCGTCCTTCCCTATTCCCTTACGCGAGAAGATCCGCACGCTAATCGCCGTCCCTTCCACTCCAGGCGGAACCCTAAGAGAGGTGTCACGCACCTCGCCGGCCTTCTCACCGAAAATGGCCCGCAAGAGCTTTTCCTCGGGGGAAAGCTGTGTCTCTCCCTTGGGGGTGATCTTCCCCACCAGAATATTTCCAGGCACCACTTCGGCTCCAATGCGAATGATGCCGCTATCATCGAGATCCTTTAACGACTCATCGCCGACATTGGGAATATCTCGGGTAATCTCCTCCGGACCAAGCTTGGTATCCCGGGAGACGCATTCAAACTCCTCGATATGCACCGAGGTAAAAACATCTTCCTTGACGACACGCTCGCTGATGAGAATCGAATCTTCAAAGTTATACCCCCCCCAGGGGATGAGAGCGACCATGAGGTTACGCCCCAAGGCCAGTTCTCCCGTTTCCGTTGACGGTCCATCCGCAATGGCCTCACCAGCCTTCACGTGATCTCCAACAAACACGACGGGCCTCTGATTAATACAGGTATTCTGATTAGAGCGCTGGAATTTCACCAGGTTATAGATATCCACACCCGTGTCCCGATGAGAACCAGATGGGCGATCGGCCTTCATAACAATCCGGGTCGAGTCCACACTCTCCACAACCCCATCACGTTTGACAACCACCGTCGCTCCCGAGTCGCGTGCCACAATACTTTCCATCCCGGTCCCGATTAAAGGGGCCTCCGTACGCAACAGAGGAACTGCCTGGCGTTGCATATTGGAACCCATCAGGGCGCGATTGGCATCGTCATTTTCCAGGAATGGAATGAGCGCTGCAGCAACGCTCACCAACTGGTTCGGAGAGACATCCATAAAACCCACGTCCTCACGCCGCGCCATTACGAACTCACCGCCTTTCCGTGCGGAGATAAGATCCGATGTGAAGTTTCCGCGGGCGTCAATAGGAGCGTTGGCCTGGGCAATTACATGCTCCTCCTCATCGAGAGCGGACAAATATCGGATGCGTTCTGTCACCCGCCCATTCTCCGCCTCACGGTACGGCGTCTCAATAAAACCGAACTCGTTGACCCGCGCATAGGTGGAAAGGGAGGCAATGAGTCCGATATTGGGACCCTCGGGAGTCTCGATGGGACAGACCCGCCCATAGTGGGTAGGGTGGACGTCACGGACCTCGAAGCCAGCCCGCTCCCGCGTGAGCCCTCCAGGCCCCAGGGCTGAAAGGCGCCGCTTATGAGTAATTTCGGAAAGGGGATTGGTTTGGTCCAAGAACTGGGAGAGCTGGCTGGATCCAAAGAATTCTTTCAAGGCTGCAGAAACAGGTTTATAGTTGATCAGCTCTTGAGGCATCAGGGCATCGATATCCTGAAGGCTCATCTTTTCTTTGATGGCCCTCTCCATACGTACCAATCCCATGCGAAAGTGGTTTTCCACCAACTCACCTACCGGCCGAACCCGGCGATTGCCGAGATGGTCGATATCATCCACAAACCCGTTTCCACTCCTCAGCTCAACGAGATATCGAACCACTTCGAGGATGTCCTCTTTCCGGAGCGTCCCCTGATCCAGGGGCACATTGAGCTTGAGCCGATGGTTCAGCTTCAGCCTCCCTACCTTGGATAGATCATAGCGATCAGGATTGAAGAAGAGGTTATTAAAAAAGGTCGTGGCGGTTTCCAGAGTTGGCGGGTCTCCGGGGCGCATCCTACGATAGATCTCTATAATGGCATCCTTAGGAGAATTGACCTTGTCCTGAAGCAGGGTATTACGCAGATAAGGGCCCGCGGACGAGTCACCCACAAAGAGAACATCGATCTGGGTAATTCCTCTGTCCCTGATTTGATCCAGTCTCTCCTGGGTAATCTCCTGGTTACATTCCACCACAACCTCGTGGGATTCAGGATCCAAGATGTCGTGAGCGGCGATGCGTCCAATGACGTCTTCCATGGCAATCGGGACATGCTTGATCCGCGAGACCTCCATTTGGCGAATCTGCGCACGGGTCAGTCTCTTGCCCTCTCGAATAATCAACTCGTTGCTTTTGGGATCCCGTATGTCTCGAGCAGCCTTGAGCCCCAGGTGCTGGTCGGGCTTAAAAACCAACGTGGGCTTGCGCCCTTCAATGACAATAGTATCGCTCGTATAGAAATAATTGAGCAGGTCCTCCGTGGTCATGCCCAAGGCACGAAGCAACACTGTGGTGTGAAATTTCCGTCTCCTGTCGATGCGGACGTATAGGATATCTCTCGGATCAAACTCAAAATCGAGCCATGAGCCACGGTATGGAATCACCCGAGCCGAATAGAGGAGCTTTCCGCTTGCATGGGTCTTTCCCTTGTCGTGCTCTAAGAACACTCCTGGGGAGCGGTGGAGCTGGCTGACGATGACTCGTTCAGTCCCATTAATCATAAAAGTGCCGTTCTTGGTCATCAACGGGATCTCACCAAAATAGACCTCCTGCTCCTTAACGTTCCGGATACTGCGGTTGCTGGAATGGGGATCCACGTCCCATAAAACCATCTGTACGGTCACTTTTAGCGGTGCTGCAAAGGTCATGCCCCTCTGGTAACACTCAACCACATCGTACTTTGGTTCGCCCAAGTTATAGCCGACGAACTCCAATGAGGAAGTTTCGTTAAAGTCCTTGATGGGGAAAACCGATTTAAAAACTCCCTGAAGCCCGATGTTTTGTCGCTGATCCGGTGCAACGTCTTTCTGCAGGAAGAGCTCATAGGAGTTCATCTGGATTTCGATCAAGTATGGGAGGTCAATGATTTTTTTTATCCTACCAAAATTACGCCGAAACCTTAGATTGTTAGCCACCTGATCGGCCATGAGGTCTCCTTTTTTGTAACGAAGCGTTCAGAGAACAGCTTCCAGCCTGCTGATTGCTATCAGCTGATCGACGACGATCTACTTGATCTCGACTTTGCCCCCGGCCTCTTCGATCTTCTTCTTGATCGTCTCCGCGTCGGCCTTGGAAACGCCTTCCTTCACCGCTTTGGGGGCCCCCTCCACCAGATCCTTCGCCTCTTTTAAGCCCAAAGTTGTCAGCTCGCGGACTACCTTAATGACCTGGATCTTCTTGTCCCCTGCACCGGTGAGAACCGCGCTGAATTCCGTTTGTTCTTCCTCAACGCTGGAAGCGCCGGCCTGAGGTGCCGCGAAGGCCACCGGCGCCGCCGCACTCACCCCCAACTCTTCCTCCAACTCCTTGACCAAGGCCGCAGCCTCCATCAAACTCATGTTCTTGATAAAGCCTTTCACCTGTTCTCGCGTGACTTCTTCCATGGAATCTTCCCCCTTCTAGTATTTTGGCTTTCAGCAACTAGCCTCGATCAGATCTGAAGCTGGATTATCGCTATCCCTTACTGTGATTCTTCTTTTCCTTTGCGTAGCGCCTCCAATAGTCGAACCATCCTCCCCCCTGGTTCCTGGATCAGCCGCAGAAGACTTGCTGCAGATATCTGCATTATAGAGAGCAGCCTAGCTTGAAGCTCGGTCCGACTTGGCAGCTTTGCCAGGTCCTTGACCCGCACCTGATCCATGAACTCCCCTTCCAGGAGTCCTCCCTTAATCCTCAGCTTCTCGTTTTGCTCTGAAAACTTGATCAGGGCCTTTGACAGCGTCACCGGATCCTCATAGGCAAAGACCCATCCGTTGGGGCCCTTCAGGAGGTGATCCAAGGAACTATATGCCGTATCCTTTAACGCTCGCCGGACCAAGGTGTTCTTGATCACTTTATATTCGCCAGATGCCGCATGTATCTCGCTGCGCAGCCGGGCCATCTCGGCCACAGTGAGGCCTTTATATTCTGTCACGATGGCCATCCTGGCCACCTTGAACTTATCCTGGACCTGACCTACATGTTCGGCTTTTCTTTCTCGATCCAAAGAAGGCACCTCCGACCCGTATCACCTATGTTGCTGTTGCATGCAGTTGAGACGGATCCAGCTTGATCCCCGGCCCCATAGTTGCAGAGATGGCTACGCCGCGGATGTAGTTGCCCTTTGCCGAGGGTGGCTTAACTCGCATCAGCGCAGACAGAACGGTACTAGTATTTTCCAAGAGTCTATCCTGCTCAAATGAAACCTTACCGATGGGCAAATGGACGATCCCGGCTTTGTCGACCCTAAACTCAAGCTTTCCCGCCTTAATCTCACGAACTGCCTTACCAATCTCAAAAGTGACTGTCCCAACTTTCGGATTGGGCATCAAACCCCGTGGACCCAGTATCTTGCCAATTTTTCCTACTGCCCCCATCATGTCTGGGGTCGCAACGGCCTTGTCGAATTCAAGCCAGCCTTCTCTGATCTTCTTGACGAGATCATCACCCCCAACAATGTCGGCCCCGGCTTCCTGGGCCTCTTTCTCTTTCTCGCCTTTAGCGAAGGCCAAAACTCGAACTTCTTTCCCCAGCCCGTGGGGAAGCACTACTGTCCCTCGAACGTTCTGGTCTGCCTGCCTGGGATCCACCCCTAACCGCACGGCCAACTCCACGGTCTCGTCAAATTTAGCATGTGCAGTCTCCTTCAATATTCCCACTCCCTCTAACAAGGTGTACTTATGGTCACGATTTACCTTGGCCAAGGCGGCACGATAGGATTTTCCTCTGCCTTTCATGTGATTCTCCCCGATTTTCTATTCCTCAATTTCCAGACCCAGGCTTCTTGCCGTCCCTTCCACCGTCCTCTCGGCAATCTCTAAGTCCCTGGCATTTAAGTCGCTCAATTTAGCCTGTGCGACCTCTCGAATTTGTGCCCGGGTAACCTTCCCTACGCTTACCTTTCCGGGCTCCGCAGATCCCTTTTCGATCCCTGCTGCCTTCTTCAGCAAAACCGAGGCAGGCGGAGTCTTAGTGATAAAAGTGAATGAACGATCCGCATAGACCGTCACAATGACCGGAATGATCATCCCTGGTTGTGATTGAGTTGCAGCATTAAAGGCCTTGCAAAACTCCATGATGTTAACACCCCGTTGGCCTAATGCTGGGCCGACGGGAGGACTAGGGTTTGCCTGACCCGCGGGAATTTGAAGTTTGATCTCTCCTATAACCTTCTTAGCCATAGAAAAACTCCTCAGCAATCAGGGTGCATCAACGCCGGGTTCATCGGGCAAAACCTAAAGAATGATCGTTGACGGCTAAGCGCTGAGTTCTCAACTGCGTTCCACCTGAACAAAATCCAACTCCACTGGTGTGGCACGGCCAAATATGCTGATCAAAACGCGGAGCTTGCCTTTATCAGGCCGTACTTCGTCCACCACTCCATTAAAATCCGAAAAAGGCCCGTCGATGACTTTAATGTTCTCCCCAGCAGAAAAGATGACCCGAGGTCTCGGCTTGATTGCCCCTTCCTCCATCTGCCGTGTTATCTCTTTAATCTCCTCGTCGCTGACGGAAGGGGGGTGGAGGCCTCCCCCAACGAACCCTGTCACCTTGGGCGTTCCCTTGACGATATGCCAAGTCTCATCGTTGAGCTCCATCTGTGCGAGGATATAACCTGGGAAAAACTTCCTAGACGATGTCTTCTTCTTCCCCTTGACTAGCTCTACCACCTTCTCCGCTGGAACTATGATATCACCGAAGAAGTCCTGCTTGCTCAGGGCCTTGATCCTATCCTCCAAAGCCGCCTTGGCCTTATGCTCAAAACCCGAAAACGTATGCACCACGTACCAATTTTTTGCCATGCAGGAAGACCTATCAGAAACTTAACTGAGCAGAGCCTTAATTGTCCGCGTGAGACCAAAATCTACCATTGCCAGGAATACGGCTATGATCAAGACCAAAATCAATACGACCACGGTTGCCGCATAGGTTTCCTTCCTAGTCGGCCAATGAACCCGCTTGAGCTCTTGCCAGGCCTCCTTAAAAAACCCGATGGATTGGCGAACGTTAGCTCCAATCTTCTGAATCGATTTACCCATAAACCTGCCGAACGCGACCATTATGGCGGGTCAGGCAGGACTCGAACCTGCAACAACCGGATTTGGAGTCCGGCGCTCTAGCCAATTGGAGCTACTGACCCCGACGTCTCCTTTGCCGTTACAATTTGATTTCCCGGTGAGTGGTATGGGCCCGGCAGAAAGAGCAGAACTTCTTAAAAGCTAACTTGTCGGTGGTGATCTTTTTGTTTTTTGTCGAGGTATAGTTTTTCCGCTTGCACCGATCACAAGCAAAACCAATTAGATCTCGCATAATGTTTTCCGCTGGCCTAGCCTGCGTTACTCAATAATCTTAGTGACCACACCTGCCCCTACAGTTCTCCCCCCCTCACGTATGGCAAATCTTAGACCCTCCTCTATGGCAACTTTGGTAATGAGATCGATTTCCATAGTTACGTTGTCTCCCGGCATGATCATCTCTGTCCCCTCGGGTAGTTTCGTCACACCCGTCACATCGGTCGTCCGGATATAAAATTGTGGCCGGTACCCATTGAAAAATGGCGTATGCCTTCCCCCTTCTTCCTTGGTGAGAACATAGGCTTCTGCATTGAACTTGTTGTGCGGGGTAATGCTACCCGGTTTGGCCAGGACTTGACCCCTCTCAATATCTTCCCGCTTAATCCCTCTAAGAAGCACGCCGATATTGTCGCCCGCACGCCCCTCGTCGAGAAGCTTGCGAAACATCTCCACCCCGGTGGCCACGGTCTTCTGGGTATCCTTAAACCCCACCATTTCAACCTGATCCCCTACCTTAACGATGCCTCTCTCCACTCTCCCCGTCACCACTGTACCCCGACCGCTGATGGTAAAAACGTCTTCCACGGGCATGCTGAACGGCATATCCACATCTCGAACCGGCTCCGGAATATAGCTATCCACAGCTTCCATTAGCTTAAGAATGGCCCCCTCGGCAATCTCGCTGGTATCTCCCTCCAACGCCTTCAATGCGCTCCCAACTACCAACGGGATCTCATCTCCAGGAAATTTATATTTGGAAAGCAACTCTCTGACTTCCAACTCAACAAGGTCGATCAGTTCTTTGTCGTCAACGGCGTCGGCCTTATTGAGGAATACCACCATCGAGGGGACACCGACTTGCCGCGCAAGCAAAATGTGCTCACGGGTCTGCGGCATAGGTCCATCCGCCGCAGACACAACCAGAATGGCGCCGTCCATTTGCGCTGCCCCGGTGATCATGTTCTTGACATAGTCCGCGTGGCCTGGACAATCCACGTGGGCATAATGTCTATTGGCGGTCTCGTACTCCACGTGGGCAATGTTGATTGTGAGGCCCCTTTCCTTTTCCTCTGGAGCTTTATCGATTTGGTCATAGGCCAAAAAACTTGCCGTGCCCTGTTTCTCCAACACCTTGGTGATAGCGGCGGTCAATGTGGTTTTTCCGTGATCCACATGGCCGATTGTTCCGATATTGAGATGGGGTTTCTTCCTCTCAAATTTCTTCTTACTCATCATTGCCTCCTACATATTGTTCGGCAGCCAAATTTTAACAATCAGATTTTTTATTAAAGATGCATTCCTCACAACCGCCTATTCCAGGCGAAAGCCCAGGAGCGGGTTTGAACCGCCGACCTCGTCCTTACCAAGGACGTGCTCTACCAACTGAGCTACCTGGGCACTTCAAATAGAAGGTAGGTAGCTGATAGTGTTTTTGAGACCTGATCAGAGGGAATCCTACAACCATCTGCCCTGCGCCATTGCCGATTTGGAGCGGGAAACGGGATTCGAACCCGCGACCCCGAGCTTGGAAGGCTCGTGCTCTAACCAACTGAGCTATTCCCGCTTAGTTAATGAACTAGCCCTTCTAAAACTCGTATCTAACTTGCACAATAAATGGTGGAGAGGGGAGGATTCGAACCTCCGAAGGCTACGCCGGCAGATTTACAGTCTGCTCCCTTTGGCCACTCGGGAACCTCTCCTCGCCAGGTCAATGCCAAATCTACCGAGCGTACATGAATCAAAAACCTTCTTGCATCCAACTCGACCACCAGTCTTACATCGTCAATCTGGAGCTGGCGATAGGAGTTGAACCTACAACCTGCTGATTACAAATCAGCTGCTCTACCGTTGAGCTACGCCAGCTCGAAACAAAAAAAAACACCACGGCAGCGTCGCTCTCTCATGCCTAATTAAGTTGGCGCGGAGAAGCAGCCCACGTTAAAGTAGGATTGAATCCTTAGCCGCTAAGGCAAACGTAAGGATAATGGATACTTGCCCCTTTTGTAAGACGACATTTTAAGCACCCTTAAGGCAAAATGTCAATAGCCCCAGTCATTTTTTATCTCGAAACCCATCTGACCCCCGCTTTTCAATCAAGTTATATCGAACACGGGGTTTGAATCCCCGTGTTCGACCAATGGGGAGAGCTGCCTCTTCTCCCCTTTGGAAACCCCATCGGCTTTGTGCCCGCCTCAAGAGGCGGGGTTTACATTCAATAAATCCCTTGTATAGCCTCTATTTCTTTAAATACCGGTCCTCTGCCTAACTAGCTCATAGAGGAATATCCCAGCCGAAACCGACACATTGAGAGATGTGATCTTTCCCCTCATAGGAATAAACGTAAGAAAATCACACTCTTGCCGAATTAAAGGACGTATCCCTGCCCCTTCACTTCCCACCACCACCACCAACTTTTCAGGATAAGACCTGCCGAAAATCACCTCTTTTCCACCTACATGCAGGCCTATCACCCAATACCCAATGCCTTTAAGCTCCAAAATTGCCCGTCTGAGGTTGGTAACTCGGTAGATCCTGAGGTGGAGGGCTGCCCCAGCTGAGGTTTTGACAACAGTGGGGGTTACCCCAACGGAGCGATCCCTAGGGATAATTACGTCATGGATACCCATTCCCTCAGCGGTTCGCAATAAGCTCCCGAGGTTACGAGGGTCGGTCACTCCATCTAAGACCAAAATCCAATTGTGCCCAGCCGAATGGCGGAGGTCTTTAATAAGATCAGCAAAGTCGGAGTAAGTATATGAGAGTACTTTTGCACCGACCCCTTGATGTCTCACCCTCCCCGCTAACCGATCCAACACCTGAGATTCGACATAACGAATGGGGAGTCCCAGGCGGCTTGCCTCTTTCTCCAGAGACCTCAGAGCATCCCGATGACGTCCTCTGGTAATTAAGACCTCGACTACCTCTTGGGGAGAGCCCTTCAGCTTTTCCATGACGGGATGGAACCCAAAAAGAAATAGAAATTTTTCCTCGCTGGCCACAAAATAGTCCCCCCTTTCATTAAGCATTTTACAAAAAAAGATGCACCAGATAGCATGGACCCAAGGTGAGACGAATCCTCAGTATTTATTTGATTTCCGAGATCCTCCCTCCTTTTCTGATCGGGCTCCTGGCTTTTACAGTCATCCTTTTCACGGCCCGAATGTTGAAACTCGTCGAACTCGTGGTGACCCGTGGGCTTCCTTTGCTCAAGATAGGCAAGCTCTTCACCCTAATCCTTCCCACCTTTTTGGAAATGACCGTGCCAATGGCCCTACTGCTCGGAATCCTTTTGGGCCTGGGTAGGCTCTCCAGTGACCAGGAGACTACCGCCCTTAAGGCCTCCGGGATTAGCCCCGTTCAGATCCTTTTGCCCATTGGTATGCTTGCTTTGTTCATCTCCTTGCTCTCTCTTCTAATCACTACTCTGGTTCGTCCAGTGGCCAACCGGACGCTAAATAAAGAACTCTACAATATTGCAAAGGGGCATGTAGTAACCGCACTCAGGGAAAAGGTCTTCAACGATAATTTTCCTGATGTCCTCATCTATGTCGAGGAAGTGGTTCCACCGGGGAACGCCTCCCAAGGCATACTCATCGTGGACCGTCGCGATCCCGATAGGGAAAACGTGATCTTCGGCAAGGTAGCCCTTTTCCTAACTGACGAAGAGTCACGGACCCTAAACTTGAAGATCTTCGACGGCATCATCCATGAAAGAGAAAAAAACACATCTAACTTCAGCCAAACCCATTTTAATGTCTATAATGTAAAACTCGACCTTGAGGAGGCATTCAGCCTTATACGAAAAAAAGAGAGGCGACCTAAGGAGATGTCGCTTCAGCAACTGGGAAGGACCATCCGGTCCAAAGAGGCCAAGGGGATTAAACCTACACCTGAGGTAATGGAGCTTCATCAGAGATTCTCCTTTGCCTTCGCCCCCCTCGTTTTCAGTCTTCTCGGAGTCTCATTGGCTATGATGCCGACACCGTCCCGCACTGGCCGCTCTTGGGGACTTGCCTCATGCCTTTTTTGGCTGCTCGTCTACTACGGTCTGCTCTCCATAGGAAAAGCACTAGGGGAGAGAGAGATAATTTTCCCTGTCGTTGCCCTCTGGTTGCCCAACCTTGTCTTAGTCCTCATAGCTGCCTATTTTTTCCGCAAGGCCGTTCAGGAATCTCCACCGTTGATCCACGGGAGGCTGGGAAAAATTTTTTCATCCATGACCCGCCGGCTCGCTCCCGGACGGAGAAAGGGTTTTTAAGGTGACCTCGGAGCCTGCTCGAAGATTCACTTTGCGGCACGTGGGTGGAATTTTAGACCGCTACCTGATGCGCAATTTTATAAAGACATTTGCCGTCACTCTTTTGTGCTTTGCGTTCTTCCGCTTTATTGTCGATTTTTTCGACCGCGTCGACAATCTGCTTAAGGCCGGGGCCCCCCTATGGTCTTCGTTCAGATACTTTCTGTATAAATTCCCTTTCTTGATCGCCCCCGTATTTGAATTTGCCGCCCTTTTTTCCAGTCTATTCTCCCTTGGAGTTCTGTCTCGAAACCATGAAATTACCGCCATGCGGGCTTCGGGTATAAGCCTACATCGCCTCTCTCTGCCCTTACTGTTTCTCTCGCTTATAATCAGCCTCTTAACCTTCTTCTGGAATGAGTCCTTAGTTCCAATTTTTACCCGTGAGTCTCAATACATCTACAAAGTCGAGATAAAAAAGAAAAAGCTACAAAGCCTATTTGGGACCACGGGAATCTGGATGCGCGGGAAAGGTAATTTTATCAGCGCCGACTACTTCGATACCAAAAAAAACGTTCTGCAGGGGGTTGTGATCTACCTCATGAATCAAGATTTTAGTTTAAAGGGACTGATCGAGACACCCTGGGCAAGCTGGAATGGATCCCGTTGGGAGACTAGAGGTGGGACGGAATGGGTCTTGCTCCCGGACGGACGGATCGGCCAACAAAAGGCGGCGGCCAGGTTTCTTCCCCTCAGCGAGACACCAGAAGATTTCAATGTCTTTGCCCGAAGAGCGGAAGAGTTCAACTACTTTGACCTCAAGGAGCAGATCAAAGATTTAAAGGCTAGAGGCATAGATACTACAGAATATGAGGTGGATCTCCAGGTTAAGTTAGCCTTGCCTCTTATCGCTCCCCTGATGGTTTTCCTGGCTATCCCTTTTGCCGTCAAACAAGGTCCAAGAGGGGGAATAGCCTTGTCCTTTGGGATCACTATACTCATCGGCCTCAGTTACCGGATGGTCCTGGCATTCTGTATCTCCCTGGGACACACCGGGGCACTCCAGCCATGGATCGCAGCTTGGTTTCCTAACTTTATCCTGGCCTTAGTCGGAATCTACTTTTTTACCGGGGAGGAATGAAGCCTCCGCCGCCTTACTGCGGTGGTACCCTTCATTTCTTCGGCGAAATCCGCCGAAGCTCCCTCCTTCGCTTGCCCCGTGGAGTAGGTTCTCACTCGGAGGCTCTCGTCTCGACCGTGGTGAGTACTCCACAGGGCGAGCCGAGCTTCGGGGGGTCCGCCTTTCGCAATCATCCATGGCCTAATAGTCGTGGTCTTCTGCGAAGGCGGATAAAAAACCACTAGGGCACTAGGGCTGTCTCACGTAATCCCTCATCTTCGGGGAATCCGTACATCAAATTCATATTTTGGACTGCCTGCCCTGCTGCTCCCTTAACCAGGTTGTCTATAGCAGTAATCACCACAAGACGCCCCACACGGGAATCAAAACGAAATCCGATGACACAGTCATTGGAGCCGCGAACGTCCTTGGTCTGGGGAAAGGACCCCGCAGGGAGGATACGAATGAAGGGTTCTTTGCGGTAAAAATCATGATAGACCTTGGTGAGATTTTTCTCCCCCAGAGGTTTTTCGAGCTCAACGTACATCGTGGACAGGATGCCGCGGCTCATGGGGACCAAATGGGGAGCGAACAAAACGGAGACCGAACTTTTTGCGATCTGACTCAATTCCTGCTCGATCTCAGGGGTATGCCGATGGACGCCGACTTGATAGGCCTTAAAGTTTTCATTGACCTCGCTGAAGGAAAGCTCCACGGCACTGCTCCTTCCGGCCCCGGTCACCCCTGACTTTGCATCGATCAGGACAGCTCCCTGGACAAGCCTTTCGGCAAAGAGAGGGGCCAATCCTAAGACGGCGCCTGTAGGATAACATCCAGGGTTAGCTACCAGACTGGACCTGGCAATCTGACTGCGGTGAATCTCAGTCAAACCGTAGGTCGACATGCGTAAAAGATGAGGGGCTTTGTGGGGGCGGTACCACTGCCTATAGATCTCGGGGTCCCGAAGACGAAAATCGGCGCTTAAATCGATTACCCGTTTGCCCTCCCTGACCAACGTCGGTACAACATCCATTGAGGTTTCGTGGGGTAAGGCCGAGAATGCCAGATCAAATCGGGAGATCATCCTCTTTGGCTGGATCTCTTCCAAGACCAGATCGCATTTACCCGCCAGGGACGGGTAAATTTCGTAAACCCGCTTTCCAGAATATTGCTGAGAGCTGAGAACCGTCAGCCTGACTCGGGGATGCTGTAACAGGATCCGTAACAGCTCCACCCCTGCGTACCCCGTGGCCCCCAACACAGCCACACGGAGCGGTTTTTGCCTCTTGGTGGGACCGGCCTTTGACTTAGCCAGTGATTTCAACGTTTGGAGTATTGTGGACGCTTACGGGCCTTGTGGCGGCCATATTTTTTCCGTTCTACTGCGCGTGGGTCGCGGGTGACAAAACCAGCCTTTTTCAGAGGGGGGCGGAAATCAGGATTTACCTGTAAAAGCGCACGAGTAATTCCATGGCGAATCGCGCCTGCCTGACCAGACATGCCTCCACCCCGGACATTAACCCGAACATCAAAACTTCCTTCGACGTGGGTGACCTGAAAAGGTTGGAGAACAATCTGCCGGGCCGTCTCACGGGCAAAGTAATGGTCCAGTGACCTATGGTTAACCAGAATATCCCCCTTACCATCAACTAGAGAGACCCTAGCGACCGAGGTCTTTCTTCGGCCGGTCGCGTAATAGGCCTTTGCCGCCATGTCTTTAACCCCTACCCCCGATCACAAGCGGCTGTGGATTTTGGGCCTGATGCGGGTGTTCAGACCCTGAATAGACCTTCAACTTCCTAAGGAGCCCTCTGCCAAGGCGGTTCTTAGGCAACATGCCTTTGACAGCCAAGCGGACAACGGTATCAGGACTCGTTCCTAGTTTCTTTTCGGCGCTAGTAACCCGAAGGCCCCCTGGATACCCGGAGTGGCGGTAATATACCTTTTGAGCCAACTTATTCCCAGTCAACCTGACTCCACTGGCATTAACCACTATTACAAAATCCCCTCCATCTACATGGGGAGTAAAGTTCGGCTTTTGCTTTCCCCTTAAAATTCTCGCCGCCTCGCTGGCAAGCCGGCCCAACACCTTTCCGCCCGCGTCAATAATGTACCACTGGCGTTGGGCCAGGGCGTCACTCTTCTTCAACTGATAGGTCCCCATGGTGCGGTCAAGCAACCGGCCTACTAAAATAGGAATGGCGGGGCCGACGAGACTCGAACTCGCGACCTCCGGCGTGACAGGCCGGCGTTCTATCCAGCTGAACTACGACCCCGGCACAGTCTGTAATTGATTCGTAATTATGCATGGCTGCGACGTTGAATGGGCGGTACAGGATTTGAACCTGTGACCCCCGGCTTGTAAGGCCGATGCTCTCCCGCTGAGCTAACCGCCCCCTCTCGGCTCCAAAAACCAAACCAGAGGCCCGAGACCAAGACCCGATGTCTGCTGCCTCTTGCCCCTGCTCTCTCCTGATATCCAGTCAAAAAAGAAGGAATCAGCTGAGGGACTCTTTCAACGCCTTACCAGCTTTAAACTTCGCGGCACGAGAGGAGGCAATCTGAATTGTCTCGCCAGTCTTGGGATTTCTCCCGGTCCTCGCCTTCCGGTTGGAAACCGAAAATGTCCCAAAACCGGAAATATTAATTTTATCTCCGTTTTTCAAAGCGGCAACGATGTCATCGAACAGCCCATTGATGATCGCCTCAGCGCTCTGCTTGGAGAGTTCCGCTTTGCTTGCAGCAGAATCAATCAAGTCCGCTTTTGTCATTACGCACCTCTTATATTATCATCTTAGTTGAGTTCCAACCCACGTGTTTTATAACCATAGAACCCTATGGGTGTCAATCCAAAAATGACCTCAAGATGAAGAATTGCCTGCTATTGCGGCAAAATATCCGCTCTGGGCACCTCTGGTTCCTTTCCCCCAAACGGGGGGGGTTCACCCTCTTCCGGTACCTCTTTCTTTTTCAAAAAGTTCTCCGGATCTTCAAGTACCAGGGCCTTTTTCAAAACTTCATCAATATGGGAAACCGGCACCAGCTCAACCGTTTTCAATATCGTCAGCGGGATCTCCTCGATATCCTTTTTGTTCTCCTCTGGTATGAGCACGGTCTTAATACCGCCCCGGTGAGCGGCCAGGACTTTTTCCTTCAGCCCCCCTATTGGAAGAATCATCCCCCTCAGGGTAATCTCCCCCGTCATGGCCAGGTCGTGGCGCACAGGGATCCGTATGAGGGCGGATACAATAGAGGTTGCCATGGTGATCCCGGCCGAGGGCCCATCCTTGGGAATGGAACCCTCCGGCACGTGAATATGAAGATCCATCTTCTGGTAAAAATCGCTTTCTAGCCCCAGGTCATCTGCCCGGGAACGTACATAGCTCATTGCTGCCTGGGCAGATTCCTGCATGACGTCGCCTAATTGACCGGTCAAAATGAGCTGACCCTTACCCGGCATGACCGCCACTTCTGTGGGCAACAACTCCCCTCCAAGCTCGGTCCAGGCTAACCCCGTACTGACTCCAATTTTGTGCTCCTCCTCCGCTCTGCCGTAACGGTACTTTGCCGAGCCCAGATATTTATGCAGACTCTTATTGCCAATAGAAATCTGAGCAGTGCGGTTCTTTTTGACCACTTCTACAGCCACCTTGCGGCAGATTGAGGCAATTTCACGTTCGAGATTCCTCACTCCGGCTTCTTTAGTGTAGTACCGGATAAGCCCAAGAATAGCGTTGTCCGTGAATAGGATGTTCTCCTCCTTGAGACCGTTAGCTTCTCTTTGTTTTTGCAGCAAATACTTCTTTGCAATGTTTAGCTTCTCCAATTCCGTGTAGCCAGCAATGCGGATGATTTCCATGCGGTCTTCAAGGGGACGGGGAATGCGCTCCAGGGAATTCGCGGTCGTGATAAACATCACCTTGGAAAGATCATAATCCAGGTCCAGGTAGTGATCGTTAAAGGTGACGTTCTGCTCCGGATCGAGCACCTCAAGAAGCGCTGACGAGGGATCCCCTCGGAAATCCATGGACATTTTATCTACCTCATCCATGAGAAACACGGGATTGCCGGAACCGGCTTTCTTCATGGACTGGATGATCTTTCCTGGTAATGCCCCGATGTAGGTACGGCGATGCCCGCGAATCTCCGCCTCATCTCTCACCCCCCCCAGGGAAATGCGAATAAACTTTCTCCCAGTTGCACGGGCAATGGACCGACCCAGGGATGTCTTTCCTACCCCCGGAGGCCCCACCAGGCAAATGATAGGACCCTTGATCTTCCCCACCAAGCTCTGAACGGCCAGGTATTCAAGGATCCGCTGCTTCACCTTTTTCAAGCCGTAGTGGTCCTCTTCCAGAACCCTCTCTGCTTCCTTGATATCCAACTTCTCCTCTGTGTACTCATTCCAGGGCAGGCTCAGGATCCAGTCAATATAGCTTCGCACCACAGAGGCCTCAGCAGACATAGGGGACATCATCTTGAGCTTCTTAAACTCCTTTTCGACCTTGTCCCTTGCCTCCGCCGATAACTTCTTTTGCTTTATATTTTCTTCTATTTCCTGAATCTCGTTTTTAAACTCATCCTTTTCCCCGAGCTCTTTCTGGATGGCGCGCATCTGCTCATTCAAGTAGTACTCCTTTTGTGAGCGCTCCATCTGCTTCTTTACGCGAGAGCGAATGCGCCGCTCCACCTCAAGGACCTCAATCTCGGCGCGCAAGTGACCCAAAACCTTTTCAAGCCTCTCCGCCGCGTTGAATGTTTCCAGGAGACCCTGCCGTTCCTCCAACTTGATTCCGAGATGACCCACAATCGTGTCCGCCAATCTACCCGGGTTATCGATAGAGGAAACCGACATGACCATTTCCGGTGGAATTTTTTTCTTCAGCTTGACATAGTTTTCAAAGGTGCTGTGCACTTCCCGGATTAGGGCCTCCACTTCGGTGTTCTTCTCCCCCACGTCTTCTATCTCTTCCACCTCCACCAGAAAATAATCTGGATGGCTCAAGTATTGAACCGCCCTTGCCCGTTTCTTTCCCTCGACAAGAACCTTCACGGTCCCATCGGGAAGCTTGAGCATCTGGACAACGTTTCCTAACGTCCCCACTGGATAGATGTCGTTCTGCGTTGGATCATTGGTCCTGGCATCCTTCTGCGACGACAAGAAGATCGGCACCTGTTTTTGAGTAGCCTCCTCCAGGGCGCTAATGGATCTCTTTCGGCCTACGAAAAGCGGCACCACCATAGAGGGAAAAACAATGATATCTCTCAGCGGTAACAGAGGCACTTGAAGGGAACCACCTCCGCCACCTCCTCCTCTGTCATCTTTCTTGTCGTTGCGGAATAACATAACCACCCCCCCCTATGCGCTCTCTGCGGCCTTGCTATATACAACAATGGGTGCTTCATTGCGATAAACCACCTCATCGGAGATGATCACTTCCTTGATATTAGGCTGAGTCGGCATCTCATACATCACGTCAAGCATGGTGTTTTCCATTATAGCCCTGAGCCCGCGGGCCCCCGATTTCCTTTTCATAGCCTCTCGGGCAATGGCCCAAAGCGCCTCATCAGTAAATCTGAGATGCACGGCTTCCATCTCGAACAGTTTGGAATACTGTTTGGTCAGAGCGTTTTTGGGCTCCTTCAAAATCCGCACGAGCGCACCCTCTTCCAATTCATCCAAGGTGGCAATAACAGGCAATCGGCCAATGAACTCCGGAATAAGTCCAAACTTCAATAGGTCCTCAGGCTGGATCTCGTGCAACAGTTCGCTGTTCCGCCGACCATCCTTCCACTCGACCTCTCCCCCAAAACCCAACTGCTTGCGCCCGGTCCGTCGCCGAATGATATCCTCTAAACCAACAAAGGCCCCGCCGCACAGGAACAGGATATTCGTCGTATCCACTTGCAGAAATTCCTGCTGCGGGTGCTTCCTCCCCCCCTTCGGAGGCACGCTGGCCATGGTCCCCTCGATAATCTTCAGCAGGGCCTGCTGTACCCCCTCGCCCGAGACATCCCGGGTAATCGATGGGTTCTCCGACTTGCGCGAAATCTTGTCGATCTCATCGATGTAAACAATTCCTCTCTGTGCCTTCTCTACATCGTAATCGGCCGCCTGAAGAAGATTCAGGATAATATTCTCTACGTCTTCCCCGACGTACCCCGCCTCTGTCAAACTCGTTGCATCGGCAATGGTAAAAGGGACCTGAAGCAAACGCGCCAAGGTCTGGGCAAGAAGCGTCTTGCCGGATCCCGTGGGACCGAGAAGCAAAATGTTGCTCTTCTGCAACTCCACATCTCCGGTTACCATCTGGCAATCAATGCGCTTGTAGTGATTGTGAACGGCCACCGCCAAGATCTTCTTCGCCCTTTCTTGCCCAACTACATATTGGTCCAGGACACGCTTAATCTCTACGGGCTTGGGGACCCCCGAAGAAGAGGCAAGGGCTTCCTCATGGTCGCACTCTTCCGCGATGATATCATTGCAAAGGTCAATGCATTCATCGCAAATGTAAACCGTCGGTCCTGCGATGAGCTTGCGGACCTCATCCTGACTCTTTCCACAGAAAGAGCAAACAAGATTACCCGAGCGATCGTCGCCGTGCTTTGGCATAGAGCTCCCTCGTCACCTCTTTTGATCGACATGCTGACGATTCACCATGACCTCGTCAACTAATCCATACTCCAATGCCTGTTTTCCCGACATGAAAAGATCCCGATCGGTGTCTTTCTCGATTTTCTTAAGAGTTTGTCCCGTATGTCTCATAAGGATCTCGTTCAGCTCCTCCCGCATGCGCAGGATTTCTCGAGCGTGAATATCTACGTCTGTCGCGGTCCCCTCGAAACCACCCAGGGGTTGATGGATCATAATCCGTGAATGGGGGAGGGCGAACCTCTTCCCCTTTGCCCCCGCAGCCAGAAGAATCGCGCCCATGCTGGCAGCCTGCCCCAAGCATACCGTTGAGACCGGCGGTTTGATGTACTGCATGGTATCGTAAATGGCCAGACCCGACGTGACGGATCCACCAGGAGAGTTGATGTAAAAAAAGATGTCCCTTTCTGGGTCTTCTGATTCCAGAAACAGGAATTGGGCAGTGATGGTGTTCGCAACTTCGTCCATAAGCGGACTACCCAGAAATACTATTCGGTCCTTGAGCAAGCGAGAATAGATATCGTAAGCACGCTCGCCTCGCCCAGTTTGCTCTACTACAATCGGGATAAAGTTCACTTCTTCCGGACCCCCCTAATGATATCGGCCATTTTATCTTTTTTCATCCCGCGCATCAACCTTTTGGCAAAGATGGCTTTACCTCTTTCGCCTTGGACTGTTCCAACAAAAAGTCCAGTGCCCGTTCAAAGACCATCTGTGATCGGAGATCCTCGCGTGCATCGTCTCGGCGATAGAATTCTCGTAATGTCGCCCCCTTATCCTTAGCAAGACGGACCATCCCCTCGATTTTTCTCTGAATATCTTCGTCTGATACATCGATCTTTTCCAGTGTCGATATCTTTTCGATCAGAAGCCTCGCCTTAATTTGATGCTGCGCCTGAGGCTCCAATTCCTTTCGCATCTGCTCGATCGAAGAATCCTTTTCCGAGGAGGTCGATCCGCGAGACCCAGAGCGCCACTGATGCCGCTCCAGGAGATAGCGGATCTGTTGATCCACCATGGAACGAGGAACTTCAAAGGGATGATTTTCAATTAGCCGGGTTAGAATTTGTTCTTTTAGTTCCCCAGCTTGCATCTCGCTCATCTGTGACTCCAACTGAGCCTTGACCTTTTTCTTTAATTCTTCAAGTGAAGTGCACTCGCTGGCATCCTTGGCAAATTCATCGTCAAGAGTCGGTAGGACTTTTCTTTTAATATCTTTGACGACCACGCGAAACATAACCTCTTTCCCTGCTAGCTCTTGATCCACTTGGTCCTCTGGATAAGTGACCCTAATAGTATGCTCCCTATCCTTTTTCAACCCAACCATGGCCTCTTCAAATTGCGGAAGCACATTTCCGCCATTCACTTGAAGAAGAAAGTTCTCCGCTTTGCTTCCTGAAAACGGCTTGCCATTAATAGTCCCGTCAAAATCAAGGATAACAAAATCTCCTCGCTCTACGATGTCGCGACTCTCTACCGGCTCTAAGTGCGAGTGCGCATCCTGAAGGTGGCCTAACGCTGCCTCCACCTGAGCTTCCTTTACGGAACGTTCGATACGCTCCACTTCAAGCCCTCGATAGTCCTTTACCTCGATCTCCGGCTTGACCTCCACCACAGCCGAAAATGTGAAAACACCCCCCTCCACCAAGGCGCCGGCTTCTACCTCCGGACGAGAGATCACCTGCAGTCCCTTCTCCCTGACGACCTCGCGTAAGGATTGTTCTACCAATTGTGATAGCACCTGGCTTCTGACTTCGTCACCATAGATACCCTCAACAACGGACCGGGGGACCTTCCCGGGGCGAAAGCCCTTGACCCTCGCCTTCTGAACGACGCTGCCGTAAACACGAGAAAATTCTTCGCTGACCGCCTCAGCAGAAATCTCGACAGAGATCTTCCGCTGAAATTGGCTGAGGATATCAAGATCGACCTTCATCATCACTGGATGGCCGGAATAGCGCAGACTGCCTGGAACCGCTTCACGCGAGGGAACAAAGCAGGTGACCTCTGGTGCGAGAGGGGGGATTCGAACCCCCACGGTTGCCCGCTAGATCCTAAGTCTAGTGCGTCTGCCATTCCGCCACTCTCGCTTCCAGGAATAACGCATGCCACAACCGAAACTAAAACCCAGTACCCCATGCCTAAAAAATACACCACTGACCCAGCTAGCCTAAAACAATATGAAACAACTGAAAGATAAGTCAAGGTCCCCTCGGCTCACCGTCAGAAAGTGTGGTGCGAGATGTCTCTTTGACCTTGTCCGACTGTGGGAGATGGCGATTGCACCCTGTCCATTCCTGTTACTTAGGGCTTCGGGGACTTCCTTCGCTTCACGGGCACCCGGAGCGACCCTAATTCGGCTTGCTTGGTTGTCCTCGGGGCACCAGGTCTCCAGCCGTGGGCAATGGGCCGCTACCAT
>JAZFYO010000458.1:0-20151 GCA_036443615.1 Binatia bacterium
CCACCATGTGGCTGCTCGCTTGTCAGGTTGGGGATCAGTAAAGAAAAATCCGTTTTTTACAGTCAGAACGATAAGGAATTTCAGTTCTGCTGTAACGGATGTCTTGCGCTATTCAAAACTGATCCAGAAAAATATCTTCAAGAAATCAGCAACTTGGTTGTATGCCCGGTCTGCCTAAAAGAAAAACCAATAGAGTGGACAACTAATCTAGATCACGAAGGAACGACTTTTTATTTTTGCCGTTGTCCGCATTGTATGAACGAGTTCAAAAAAAAGCCTGAGCATTTCATAAAACGTTTGGCCGACGCGGTAGATTCAATGTAAACCCAGTCTCTTGAGGCGGGCACAAAGCCGATGGGGTTTCCCCCGTGGAGTCGCGGTCCGTTACTTCACAAGGTGGAGAAGCGGCAGCTCTTCCCTTTGGTCGACCAGGGGGTTTCAAACCCCGAGGTCGATATAATTTGATTTCCTGAAACGAATTTGTTTCTCTTTCGTTAATAAACCCTCAGAAGGCTTTAAGACTGAGACTTTAAAGTTGGGGGACTGAGTTGATTAGAGAGAGAAAGTAATGTATCCCTACAATCCGATTGTAAGGAAATGCTGGCTAAGAAGACCGTAAAGAATCAGATTACCCTGCCCAAGTCGATTTTGGACAAGATCCCGGATTCGGACTACTTTGAGGTGAGTCCCCGTGGAGAGGAGATTGTGTTAAAGCCTGTGCGCATCGTAAACTCAGCTGCAAGTCTGGGTCGAGTGCGGGCTATGATTAAAGTCTTTGGTTTGACGGAGAAGAATATTGGCGATGCGATCCGTTGGACCAGAGGCCGTTGATGCGGGTCGTCCTCGATACCAATGTCTTAATATCCGCTCTCCTTTCCACCGGGATAGCGTCCGAACTCGTCTCTCTTTGGCAAAAGGGGACGATAACGGTTCTCCTCTCGCGCGAGATCCTGGAAGAGTATCTGCGAGTTCTGGCTTATCCGAAATCCCAACTCTCTCAGGGAGAGATCAAAGGTCTAATTGAAGAGGAATTGCTGCCCTTTGTCCAGGTCATCAAGCCTGGAATTCGCGTGCATGTCGTCAAGCGGGATCCTTCGGATAACAAATTTCTGGAATGTGCCGTGGGCGGGAAAGCAAAGACAGTAATTTCAGGGGATAAAGCACTGTTGGCCATACGCCATTACCGTGGCGTGCGCATTCAATCGCCGGCCGGTTTTCTGGTGGTTTTTTACCGGCAACAGGCCCGCTAAGGATTCAATCACGATTACGTAACTCGTGTGCGGCTCGGACCGAGCGCATGATGTCCGGATAACCGCCGCAGCGGCAAAGATTTCCCGCCAGATATTCGCGTACCTCTTCGTCTGTCGGCTTGGGGTTCTCGTCGAGAAGTGCCTTAACGGAAAGGATAAAACCCGGCGTGCAGTAGCCGCACTGCGGAGCACGCTGCTCGACAAACGCCTGTTGAATCGGGTCGAGCGTACTGTCCTGGCTCAGTCCCTCTACGGTGACAATTTGACGTCCCTCCACCCTTGCGGCCAGAAGGAGACAGGAGCTCGCAGGCCGCCCATCCAACAGGACCGTGCAGGTGCCGCAGGCTCCTACGCCGCAGCCCTCCCTTACGCTCCAGAGCCGGAGCCGATCCCGGAGGACCTCGAGCAGCGTGTCGGCATCCTCGATCTGGAGCTGTTCCTCCCTGCCATTGACTCGAAGCGAAACCGCCCGTTTCATACTGGTTACTTCCCCTTCGGCGCCACTTGGCCCTTTTCAGTCAGGCCGCGCAGGATTTTCTCCGGTGTGATCGGCAAATCGCGAATTCTTACGCCAATTGCATCCTCGACGGCGTTGGCAATGGCGGCCGAAACGGTAAGCGTTCCGGTTTCACCCACGCCCTTGGCTCCAAACGGACCACTTTCATGAGGCTCCTCCACTACGATCGGCTCAAACGTCTCAGGCAGGTCCTTCATCGACGCGATCTGATAGTCAAGCAGTGATCCGTTTAGGAGCTGACCCTCTTCAAATATCATCTCCTCGAAGAATGTCAGGCTCAGGTGAGTGATCGCCGATCCCAAGAGCTGCTGCTCACAGTGCTTGGGGTTGATGGCTGTCCCGACATCCCCCACGCTGAGAAATTTCACAATGCTGACCTGCCCGGTTTCCGTGTCGACTTCGACCTCCGCCGCGCTCGCCGAGGGAAACCAATACTCGGTGCACTTTTCCGACTGACCCGTCTCGGGGTCCATCGGGGCGGCGGTCGGCTGGCAGATGGCCTCCCCCGTGATGGTGGTCCCGAGACTGCCAAACTTGGCAAGGAACGCCTGGCCGATCGTCATCCCTTTCTCTTCTGTCCCACGCACAGAGATTCGGCCATCCCGGGCGATTAAATCCTCTGTGTTGACTTCGAGTTTTGCAGCCACTGCGGAGAACAGTTCGGTCTTGATCTTGCCCGCTGCCATACGCACCGCGTTGCCCATGTGATAAGTCGAGCGACTTCCTGCCGTGATGGTGTCGTACGGTGTAATGTCCGTATCGGGCTGGACAATACGGACCTGGTCGAAGGAGATACCAAGCTCTTCGGCCACAATCTGGGCCATCATGGTCTCCGAACCCTGTCCCATCTCCACGGTGCTGCTCAGCACGTTGACGCTCCCGTCGGCATTCATAATGATGATGGCTCCCGAGATTGACGGTGTCAGGACGGCCTTCACTCCCGCTGCGATTCCCTTGCCTCGAAGTCTTGTCCCACTCTTCGGCGGCCTGGTCTTGGACCACTCTATTGCCTGGGCAGCCTGCCTGATCGACTCCTTCAAACCGAAGGAACGGACCTGCGTCCCTGTCGCAAACGGTTCTCCTTCGTCCAGGGCGTGGCGCATCCGGAATTCGACTGAATCGACACCCAAGGCTCGGGCAATGGTGTCCATCTGAGAATCATAGGCCCATATGACCTGGGGAACGCCGAAACCGCGGAACGCCCCGGCTGGCGGCTTGTTGGTGTAGACACAATAGGCATCGATCCAGACATTGGGGATCCGGTAGGGGCCGGCCGAGGTGTAACCGGATTTGTGGACTATCCTGGGACCGATCTCGGCGTACGCCCCCGTATCAAAGTAGACTTCACAGTGTCGGGCGCTGATGAGGCCGTCCTTAACGGCTGTCTTGATCTTGACGACGACCCCATGTTTCGTAATGGTCTGAAATTCCTCCTCCCGGGTAAGGGAATAACGGACCGGCCGTCGTGTGGTGAGGGCGAGTAGGGTAACGAGGGGCTCCAGCTTTGCATATAGCTTGGAGCCGTAGCCACCTCCAAGGTAAGGCACCCGCACCCGGATCCGATTCATCGATATGCCAAAGGTGCTGGCAAGCTGGGTCCGGACAAAAGAGGGGGTCTGGGTGGCCGTCCATACGTTGATCTTTTCGTTCTCGTCCATATAGACGAGGGTGACATGGGGCTCCATGGGCATGTGCTGGGCGGGTGGCGAACTGAAGGTGTCCTCAAAGATGCGATCCGCCTCTTCAAAGGCATTCTGCACATTCCCTTTTCGTAACTTGAAGTGGTAGCAGACATTTGATTTTTGCCCCGCCTTCACATGGGCCAGGTCAGCGAACGCCCCGGCGGGCCTGAGCTCTTCATGAACGAGTGGCGCGCCGGGTTGTGCAGCTTCTCGGACATCGAAGACGGTTGGAAGGGGCTCGTAATCGACGTCAACTAGTTGGAGGGCATCCTCCGCCTGGCGAAGTTCTTCTGCGGCAACGGCCACTACCAGATCACCCACATGAAGGACCCGATCGATCGCGAGGATCGGCTGGTCGCAAAAGGCCGGACCAAAATAAGGATCCACACCGGGCATCGCTGCAATATCGGCCCCGGTAAGCACCGCAGCCACCCCCTCCAATGCCTCAGCCCTGGATTTCTCTATGCGTGTTATACGAGCATGAGGATAGGGGCTTCGCAGCACGGCGACGTGAAGCATACCGGGCATCTCGATGTTGCCGACGTGAAGGATCTGGCCGGTCACTTTCTGCGTGGCGTCTCTGCGATATACCGATTTTCCGACAACGGAATGGGTCGACATGGGATCTCCTTCAGGCCGAGAGGTGCTGCTCCACCTCGCGGATCGCCCTGCGGACAAAGACCCGAGCCATCTTGCGTTTATACCACTCCGAGCCTCGAAAATCCGGCGTTGGGGAGATCTGCTGATCTACAACGCTGACAATTTTTTCCAGGAGGTCGTCATCCAGGGGTTGATCTTGGGTAAATGCGAGTCCCTGGACCAGTAGGGGAGTACTCGAAAGCCCGCCAAGTGCAAGCCTGAGCTCCTTGCAACGGTTTCCTTTTAGCGCGAGGAGGGCTGCGACCCCGAGACACGGCCAGTCATTCGCCGAAAGCGAGCTGTATTTTAGATAGGTCGCCCGACTTCCTTCAGGCATGTGGGGGATCTTAACCTCGGCCAGAATGTCGGCAGCTTCGAGAGCAGTCTCGTACATCCCCCGGTAAAAGTCTTTGATCGCTACGGTCCGGGATCCGTTTGGCCCGGAAAGGACAAGATCGGCGCCTAGGATGAGGAGAGCTGGAGGCGGGTCCAGACGGTAATCGGCGTGCGCCAAATTGCCCCCAATCGAGGCTGTCTCTCTCACTCTGACGTTCCCGATTTTACCGACGGCATCTGCTAGGACCGGCAAGAACCGTCGAATAGTAGACGAGCACTCAACGGATCGTTGAGTGGCCATCGCTCCGATTCGGATATAACCATTTTCCTCAGAGATGTGATCCAGTCCGGCAATGCCCTGGAGGTCCACCAGGTAAGGAAAATGGACCGCCCGCTGTTTCATCAGGATCACCAGTGTAGTGCCGCCGGCAATAGGCCTGGCCTCCTCACCGTGCTGTAGGAGAAGCTCGCTTGCTTCGACAAGCGATTTTGGCCGTAGAAGCTCAAATGCCTTAATCGTCATACCATGGCACCAACAGGTTAGTAACCTATAATATTCGTAAGTTTTTCAGTAGGTTAGAAATGAAGTCTAAGGAACTTCTTTAAGGCTTTTGCTTTCCGTCTTTCCTTTAAAACGGTCACACTGGCGATTTTTCCACCCTATTCATCACTCTCTCCGAAGTGGTCCCGCAGAATACGCGCCTTGACATACTCGAGGGCGCCGAGATCCTGGAGAATGTCACCTCCGGTATCGTAGAAGAATATGTCGCCGTTTCGGTTGCGAGCTATGGCTACCAGCCAATCCAGCTCAGCACGATCTTCCAGCATGTAGTTGATGGCCTGGTTTGCCCCCTTGCTGGCAATGATGGTCACCTTGGGTTTTGCTCTTTTTTTTGGCTGGGTCATCGCTGAATCTCCTCCCTTTTGTGACAGTCTATAGCAAAAGCTGGGTATTCCTCAACCCTATGATCTCAATCGTGCAGAACGAGTTCCCCTTGTGAAGGCCTCTAGAAAATTTAACGCCCCGCGGATTTGAAGTTGGCGTGAGGGCCCCGGAATGTCAAGGAGACCTGTAGATCGCGGCGGGTGCGAGCGGGTTGTACTTGGCCTCGTATTTTTGCACTATAAATCTAATGTCTATGAGGAAGAACCTTTCCGGGCCAGACATTGTCTAATGGATCATGAAGGGAGAAGTGACTGGGAGTTTGTTCGGAGGGTTCAAGCGGGTGAAACCGATGCCTTTGAAACATTGGTCCGTCGTCATGAGAAGGCGATGGTTAACCTGCTCTATCGCTGGCTGGGAGATTATGATGAGGCTGCGGAAGTTGCCCAGGAAGTTTTTCTCTCTGCTTATCGGTCCATCCGGCGGTTTCGAGGAGATGCAAGTTTTTCCACCTGGCTCTACCGGATTGCCGTGAACCATGGAAAGAACCGGCGAAAAAGCATGCTTGCTTCACACCAACGCATGATGCCTTTAGAAAACACCGACCCTGTGGGAAATCCGGCGCAGGACCCGGTAGAAACGGCCGAAAAGGCCGAGATCCATGATTTAGTTCAGCAGGGCATGAGGGACCTGAAAGCCGATGACGCCCTGCTTATCCTCCTCCATGACCTGCAGGATGTTTCCTATGAAGAGATTGCACACATTCTCAATATTCCAATTGGAACCGTGAAGTCACGGTTGCACAGGGCGCGGCAGGCGCTGAGGCCTAAGCTCGCCCCCTATTTCGCATCAAAGAGGGGGCAAAAATGAACTGCGATCAGGTACAGACAAGGCTTTCGGAATATCTCGAAAAATCCCTCGAACGTGAGGTTCTTGAGGCTGTGGAGAGTCACCTCTCATCCTGTCCCCGCTGCCAGGCCGAGGCAGAATTCCTGGCTGAAAGCGTTCGGAGCGTGGCTGACCTTCCATCCGTGGAACCGCCTCTTGGATTTTCACAGAGGGTCATGACGCGTGTTCGGGAGGAAGCTGAAAGGCCACACCTCTGGCAACGGCTCTTTCTTCCGACCAGCGTTAAAATTCCGATCCATGCTGCCGCATTACTCTTGGTGGGCGGGTTTGCCGTCGTCCTCTACCAGGCAAACAAGCCGCCTGAGATGCAGTTGACGGAATCTCTGCGTGTGGAACAAGGGGCGGCGTTAAGACAAGCCCTTAACGCGGAAAAGAAAGAGAAAGATATTGAATCCTCAACGTCCACTGCTGCGCCTTTGGCTCTGTCGGAACCGAAGGCCAAGTTCGCTGATGAGATTGCCGGTGGGTTAAAGCGGCCCGAAGAATCGGTACGGGAAGATCGTCCATTGCCCGGAGATCGCAGGAGGCAAGAACGGGCCGCTAAAAAATATATGGCTACGCCAGCTCATCCGAGCCGGGCCCTATCCGTTCGGCCCGCTGATTACGAATTTGTCCTTGCGCCCGGAAAGACCTTGGGGGCTACTAGGGTTGTGCGTGAGAAACTCGACGGATTGGTTAAACGGGTGCAGGGTGAATATGTTCAGACCAAAGAAGAGGTGAAAAAGAAGAAGCGGGGTCTTGTCCTTGAACCTCAGATTGTCTGGCTCACCCTCTCGAAGGATCGGTTCGAGCAGTTTAAGACTGAACTGGCCTCTCTGGGAAGGGTCGAGTCTGTTTCCCGCCTCTCCTCTCTAGAAGATCGGCCTGCCGACAAAGCACGCGCGCAGCTCCGGATTAAAATTACGATACTCCCGCCGAAAGAGTGAGAAAAGACTCTACCCTGGTAATATACCCGCGCCAAGCCGAGGAAAATTCTAATAATAAAAATTATTGGAACCTTTTTCTGTCCCCCTTTGTCTAACAGAACGGAAACTGAAATAGCAGCTCACTGATGCCAAACAGAGGAGGGAAGATATGAAAGGGAAGTTCAGAAAATTTCTAAGGAAAATAGGGCTGGTACTCGCGGTTGGCGTGCTGGTTCCACTTCAGTCATCAGGTAGTCTTGCATCCGTTCCAACCGACAGGGCTCGCGATCTCACAAGCAGCATAAAGGATCAGGAGGGAGTTTCGGTCACTGTCTACAATAGCAACATAGGGCTAGTGAAGGATGTCCGAAAGATCAGCCTTCCGACGGGATTGACAGCTCTAAAATTCATAGAGGTTGCTGCAAAGATCATGCCCCAGACTGTGCATATCAAGTCTTTAACGGATCCCTCGCTGCTGGAGGTGATCGAGCAGAACTACGAATACGATTTACTTACTCCGCAGAAATTGCTTGAGAAGTTCGTCGGTCAAGAGATCAAGGTAATCAAAGGCGAGATCGAGGTCCCGATCACTATCCTCAGTACCAACAATGGCCTGGTTTACCGGATGGGTGGTCGGATCTTCACAGGCCATCCCGGAAGACTCGTCTTCCCGAGTCTACCAAAGAATCTCATTTCCAGGCCGACGCTGGTCTGGTTGCTGGAGAACGGCCTCGACGGTCCCCAGAAGGTGGAGACTACCTACCTGACGCGGGGTCTCAACTGGAAGGCTGACTATGTGGCGGTTCTCGATAGCGATGATCGAATCATGGACCTGAAAGGATGGGTGACGTTGGACAATCGAAGCGGGGCGAGCTATCGGAGCGCCCGGCTTAAGCTGGTCGCCGGAGACGTGAACAGAGTCCTTAATGACCATCGGGCACGCGATGCCGTTCGCATGCTGAAAGAGGCAGCGGCCAAATCTGCCGCCTCCCCATTTTCGGAGCAGTCCTTCTTTGAGTATCATCTCTACAGTCTCCAGAGACCGACCAGCATAAAGAACAACCAGACCAAGCAGATAAGTCTCTTGAGCGCCAATCAGGTTCCTGTGACAAAGCGCTTTCTCTACTACGGCGCGCAACATTACTACCGGTCAAGGTATGGAGTGCCGATCTCCAACCAGAAAGTGGGGGTCTATGTGGAGATCGCCAACAAAAAGGAGAACCACCTGGGAATTCCTCTTCCCAAGGGGACACTGCGTGTCTACAAGGCGGATGCCGATGGAAGTCTTCAGTTTATAGGCGAGGACCTCATCGATCATACGCCGAAGGATGAGACCATCAAGATCAAGATGGGAGATGCATTTGACGTGGTGGGTGAACGGAAGCAGATGATCTGGCGCAAATTGGGGAACCATGTCTATGAGGTTGCTTTTGAGATAAGCCTTCGCAACCACAAGGATTCCCCGGTCACCGTGAGTGTCATCGAGCCAATCCCTGGGGACTGGGAGATTCTCCAGAGCTCTCATGAATACAAGAAGGTCGAGGCCCACACGGTTCAATTCGACATCCCAGTCAAAAAGGACAAGGAGGCCAAGCTTCGTTACCGGGTAAGGGTTAGATTCTAACTACGCACCAGTTCCGCGAGGGCCTCGACATGAAATGTGTGAGGAAAGAGATCAACAGGTTGAACCCGGGTCAGTTTGTAACCCTTTTTGTTCAGCGCTGACAGGTCCCGTGCTAGCGTGGACGGATTGCACGACACATAGAGAATTTTATCAGCATTCAGAGACGCCAGTTCCAACTCTAATCCCTTTGCCCCTGAGCGTGGTGGGTTCAGGACAATCTTGGAAAACTGTTCCTGATCACGGACAAGTCCTCTCGCTGCCTTCGAGACATCGGAGCAGCGCCAGCGAATGTTACCGATCCGGTTAAGCCGACCGTTTTCCTTGCCGTTCCTGACGGATTGCGGGTTGCCGTCTACCGCTACGACTTCCATGGCACGCCGGGCTACGGGCAGGGTCAGGTTTCCTGCCCCGGCATATAGCTCAAGCACGCGGTCCCGATGGTTGAACTCTCCCCAGCGAAGGATTTCGCCAACGAGCCGATTGTTCCCCTCCCGATTCACCTGCGTGAAGGTATCCCCGTCCACCTCCATGACCAGATCGTCATCCGATCGAATTATAATCTTCGCACGACCCCAGGAGCGGTGCCAACCTGGTCCGGAGAGAATGATCCCTCTAATCTCCTTTTGCCCGGCGACAAGGGTTGCGCATAACGGGTCATCCTCTGGCGAGAACCTTCCCTTTGCCCTCCCCACCACCACGGTTTGTTCTTCCCCGTCCCCCACAATCATTTCCACTTGCTGGAGCTCCGTTATGAGTCCCGTGATCCATTTCCTGGCTACGCTCAGATGGCGATCCGCCTGAGGATCGGCAACGAGACAGGATTCGATCTCGATCAGCTCGTGCGAAAAGGCCCGGTAGAAGCCGAGCCTTTTGTGATCATCGCACTGCAAACGGATGCGCCGGCGGTAACCATCTACTTTCGGCGAGCGGAGGATCGGAAGTAATTCAAATCCGTCGAGTCTACCTATGCGCTGCAAGGAATCCACGACTATCTTCTCTTTTGCAGCGAGCTGACCCTCGTACTCAATCTGCTGCCAGGGGCAACCACCGCACCTATCAAAGTACGGGCAGGGCGGAATTAGCCGTAGGGGGGATGGCTTTATCAGGTGTGACAGTTCACCAATGGCGTAATTTTTTTTTTCTTCCACGACCCGCACCCCCACTTCGTCACCGGGTACGGTTAGAGGTACCAGGATGACCCGTCGATTGTCCCTGCCGATGCCGTAAGGGCCATACGAGAGAGAGTCGATCTTAAGCATTATTTCCTTCGAGGAGTCCATGGGGACCTGCATTTAGTAATCAGCGATCAGCATTTAGCTTTTAATTCGAGTCTGACAGGTTGATAGTTGATTCAATGTTAACCCCGCCTTTTGAGGCGGGCACAAAGCCGATGGGGTTTCCCCCGTGGAGTCGCAGTCCATTACTCCACAGGGGGGAGACGCGGAAGCTCCCCCCATTGGTCTAACACGGGGATTCAAACCCCGTGTTAGATATAACTTGATGGCTGCCTGCTGCTGTACGTGCTATAAAGGCAACGTAACGGTTATTGTAATAATAGTAAGAAGTAGAGGGTAATGGAAACTCAAGTCGATTCCCGCCTTGCCAAAGGAATAGAAGAATTTAACCAGGGGCTCTATTTCGAATGTCATGAGACTCTTGAAGAGATCTGGTTGGAAGATCATGGTGAGGACCGCCAATTTTATCAGGGAATCATCCAGATCGCTGCGGGGTACTTCAAATCAGAGCAGGGAGTTCTCATAGGAGCGATCAAGCTGATGCGATCGGGATTGGAAAAGCTAAAGGCCTATCCGCCCACACACCTCGGAGTCGAATTGGAATCGTTTGTCCATGGAGTCAAGGAAAACTTGAGAGAGATCGAGATTGCCTATCAAAATAAGGGATTACCTCCAGAGCTTCGCGTTCCGCCCCTTTCCCTAAAACGTGGAGATACCCTTTAGCCCCAATCCAAGTTATGATCGCTGCCCCAGACCTTGGGAGAGGCTCAGAGAAAGGCCGCAAGCGTAGATCGCCTCCAGGCGACGAATGAGCTCGGCAACAAATCGTACAATGCAGGGAAAGCAAGGCCGTTTTTGCGAATCCGGCCTCGTGTCTTTTTTTGGATCGGGGTTAGCATGTAGCGGCGGAGTCCCTCACTACTCCTACCCATTGTTAGGTTGAAAACCCGTTCACCATGATTCGCTTGTTCAACGTCCGGAAGGCCTATCGCCAGGGAAAAAACGAGATCACCGCCCTGGCCGGAGTCTCTCTTCATATCAGAGAGAGGGAGTTTGCGGTGATTGTGGGCCCCAGTGGATCGGGCAAGAGCACCCTCCTCCACCTCATGGGGGGGCTGGATCGGCCAACCGAGGGTGAGGTGATGGTGGACGGGCGAATAATCTCACAGATGCCTGATAATCCTGTGACCCTTTTCCGCCGGCGAAATATTGGGATCGTCTTTCAGTTCTTTAATCTCCTTCCAACGCTAACGGCCGTAGAGAATGTTATGCTCCCCTTGATTCTAGACGGGCAGCCCAAGGTCAAGGCAAGTGCCAGGGCAGAGGCGTTGTTGGACCGGGTGGGCCTCTCCGGGCGCAATGATCATCTTCCCGAGGAGCTTTCGGGAGGAGAGAACCAGCGGATTGCTATTGCCCGGGCACTGGTCTTTTCCCCACAAATTCTCTTAGCCGATGAGCCTACGGGAAACCTCGACTCGGGAACCGGCGAGACAGTCCTCGAACTGGTTCGCCTCATCAACCGGGAAGAGGGATGTACGGTGGTTATGGTCACCCACAATCCCCGGGCAGCGGAATACGGCGATCGAGTTATCCATCTCAGAGACGGCCTGATTGAGGAGGGAAGATCTCCATGATCGGGCTCCTCCGCTTTGTGACATTTCCGCATGTCCGGCAACATCAACTGCGCACCTCTCTTACCCTAGTGGGGATCGCCCTTGGGGTGGCGGTGATCGTTGCCATATCCATTGTCAACCGGACCCTCGTGAGTTCTTTTCAGCGGACAATCGATCTCATTGCAGGTAAGGCGGTTCTGCAGGTGCTTAACGCTGAGAGTGGAATTAAGGAATCCCTCTTCGCGGTGATTCGTGATACCGACGGGGTGAAAGACGCAGCCCCTGCAGTCCAGGGGTTCCTTCCCGTTGTGGAAATCGAGGGAGAGAGGCTCTTTGTCTATGGGGTCGACCTCCTCACTGATTCTATTATCAGGGATCACCAGTTTGTGAGCGCTTCCTTTGACTTCGAGACTGCCCTTGATTTTATTGCGCGGCCTGACTCAGTTGCCCTGACAGAATCTTTCTCCCGCCGGCTGGAGTTGCCCATCGGTGCCAAAATTACACTGGCCACGAGTAGGGGAAAGCGGACCTATACCGTACGCGCACTACTCAAGGAGGAAGGCACGGCAAAGGTCTTTGGGGGAAGCTTCGCATTGATGGATCTGCCCGTTGCTCAATTGGCCTTCGGGAAAGAGCGCAAGCTCGACATTGTGGATCTAACCGTTGAAGAGGGAGAAGAAATAGAAAGGGTAAGGGAGAGGATTCAAGCGCGTCTAGACGGGGCGGCGGAGGTAAAGCGTCCGAGCAGTAGGGGACAGCAGATTGAGTCCCTGCTCACCTCTTTTCGTGTGGGGCTGTTCTTTGTGAGTCTGATCGCGCTCTTCGTCGGATTTTTCCTCATCTACAACACGGTCTCTATATCTGTGGTTCAAAGAAAGCGAGAGATCGGGACATTGCGCTGCCTAGGATTGCTACGGCGTGATGTCCTGATGCTCTTTGTTGTGGAGGCCCTATTAATGGCTCTCCTGGGGTCTCTGGCCGGGGTCTTGATAGGGGCCCTGTTGGCGGAGATGGCAGTCCTCCTGGTCGGAAAGACCGTGAGCAACCTTTTTCTTGAAGTCGATCTGGCGGGGACGGTAATGACCCTGCGGGAGTTATGGGTCGGTCTCGGAAGCGGGTTGGGAGTGTCTCTTCTGGCCGGTCTTTTCCCTGCCATGGAGGCTACTCGGGTCAACCCTTTGGAGAATTATCGGCAGGCTGCTTGGACGCCGAGGTCTCAGCGAATCTCCCGGGCGTCCCTTGTGGGTTTGGTTCTCTTGGTGATTTCTCTTCTGCTTTGGCTTTTTTCCCCCGTCGGTTTAGGCGGCCTTGAGAGGTTTACCTTGGGGGTGGTGGGAACGTTGCTCTTTCTTCTCGCTATATGTTTTCTCTCCCCACTCTTTATCCTCTGGTCGGTTCGGGTCCTGCGTCTGTGCCTCATGCCCTTTACCTGGGCCGGCGGGCGGTTGGCCCTTGACAATCTGGCTCGTAGCCCGGTTCGGTGCGGGATCACTGTTGCCACTCTAATGATCAGCCTGGCGGCCATTTTTACTATCGCTGTCTTTATCCACAGCGTGCGCGGTTCCTTGCTATCCTGGGTCGATCGGATGGTGACTGCAGATCTCATTGTGAGCTCTAGCGCCAGGACAGCTGGTCCCATAAACGTGCCCTTAAAAGAGGACCTGGCCGAAGAGTTCAGGGCCATACCCGGAGTTCGGATTCTTGACCTGTATCGTATGATTCGTTCCACCTACCGGGGGAGGCCTATCTTCGTCGAGTCATTCTCCGTTGAGGCGTCTGGAGCAGTTCGTGCGTTGCCTACGGTGGAGGGTGAATGGAGGAGGATTTTGAAGCAGATGGCCGTTGGTGAAGGGGTCATTGTGAGCGAGAGTTTTCAGAGCCGATTCGGAAAGGGCCTGGGAGATACCATCGATCTACCCACCCCGTCGGGGCTCGTCACCTTCACTGTCCTTGGGGTTTACGTGGACTATTCGTCGGATGCGGGTACTGTTCTCATCGATCGGGCACTGTACAAGAAGCTCTGGCAGGATAATTTGGTGGACGCCTTCGATCTCTGGCTGGACCCAGGTACCGATGAAGGGAGGGTGATCCAAGAGATCCGGAGAAATTACGGAGAGAAATTCCAGCTCTTCATCAGCACCCATAGAGAACTGAGAGAGACGGTCGTCGCCATAATGGAGCAGTCTTTTAACGTGAACTACGCTGTGCTCGTCGTAGCAGTTGTCGTGGCAACTCTGGGCGTGATCAATACCCTCCTTGCCTCGGTCCTGGATCGGACCCGGGAAATAGGAGTTTTGCGAGCGATCGGTGCCACCCAACATCAAATTCAGATGATGGTGGAGGCAGAGGCCGGATGGATGGGACTTAACGGGGGAATCCTCGGTTTGGTTGCCGGCACGATTATCTCGTATCACCATGTTGTCTATAACACGAAGGTTCTTACTGGTTGGACCTTTCAGTATCACTATCCCTTCGACGTTGCATCTCTCTGTATACTCCTGGCAGTGGTTCTGTGTTTATTGGCAGGCTATGGTCCTGCCCGGAAAGCTGCTTCCTCCAACATTGTTGCTGCAGTGGGATACGAGTGACGGAAATACCTCCCCAAATCATCGGTTTGGCGGCCTCTTTTTTTTATGCCATATGCCTTGTTTCAGCTCGCCGGGGATTGAAATACTCCACCCCGATTACGGTAACCTGTGTTTCGCTGATCGTTCATACGGTCACTCTCTGGACTGCGGTTTTTCTCACTGGAGGGATTCCTGATGTCTTGCCCCTTGCAGTACTTTTGTTCGTCATTGCCGGCGTGATCCAGCCGGTCATCCGGTTCTTTACCTATACAGGAGTGGAAAAAATCGGGGCCTCTCGTAGCGGTCCACTGCGGTCTACCCACCCAATATTTAGCGCGCTCATAGCGATTACGATCCTGCATGAGCAGGCGGGACCTATGGTGCTCATGGGTACGCTCTTGGTGGTGGCCGGTATAATCCTTATCACTTGGCAGCCAAAAGAGAGGCTTTCAACGTTTCGCGGATGGTATGTGCTATTCCCTCTCGCCGCAGCCCTCCTGGCAGGTATTATGCACCCGCTCAGACGTTATGCCTTGAGTATTTCCAATTACCCGCTCTTCTTTGCCGCCCTGGTCGGTCTTGTTTCTCTTTTCTGCCTATTAGTCTATTTTGCCCTGCCTCTAACGTCCCAACGGCCGACTTGGGATCGCAGGGCCCTCTGGCCGTTTATCGCGGCCGGTCTTTCCGAGACCATGGGTATCCTCTTGGTTATTACCGCGTTGGGCGTTGGACACGTGGTGATTGTCTCTCCCTTCGTGGCCATTAGCCCCGTATGGGTCTTGCTGGGAACGGTTATTTTTTTGCGCGATCTCGAGCGGCTGAACGCTCGCACAATCATCGGCACTTGCACAGTTGTCGCCGGGACAGTTACTATTTCCCTGGGTGGGTGAAGGATGGGGAGAAAGATTGCTTCATCTCAGTCCCAGTGCACGAGCCCACGGTTTGGACAGCATGGCATATAGAGCAGAGGAAATTATAAGCAGACCTACTAGCACCCAGAGCATGGGGGTGTAGTTCTGAGTCCGGTCGTAGACTGCTCCCGCAATGATGGGACCTACCACACCCCCCCACATGTAAAAAAAACTCATGGTGCCTCGGATCTTGGCAAAGTTTTTTCGCCCGTAGATGTCTCCTACCGTCGCCCAAGTGACGGGGAACACACTCTCAATTAAAGTGAAAAGCGGGAGGAAAAGCCAAAGCGCCCACTCCCCTCGAGAATATGCCAGCAATAATAAACCAATTGAGCCGATGGCTGTACACCATGCCATCATCCGGGGCTTGTTCACTCGATCGGCGACCCATCCCAAAGAAAGGAGCGAAAAGAAAGAGAAAAGTCCCATGGTGCTCAGAAGAGAGGCTGCCCATTGCTGGCTGAGGCCTTTCCAGACCATGATGGGGATGAAGTGGACCATGACCGTGCTGAGGGCGGTCGTTCGAAACGTAGTGGCAAGGACGACAAGCCAGAAGGCGTAGGTACCCATTGCTCCGGACAGCGTGAAGTCTGTCTCTTCACCCCCCCTGGGCTTAGAAGGGGCGTTGATGCGACTTGTCCCACCATGTGTGGGCGGTGGATCGCCATCGGGTAGAAGGCCCATGCTCTCTGGAGAGCGACGCGCCATGGAGGCCAGGGGAATCCCCACAATTAAGAAGCCTATCCCAGCTGCTACGGATGCGTTGCGCCATCCCCAGTAGTACATGCCTATAGCGAGAAGGGGTGCGATCAATGCACCCCCCATGCCAATAGAGGCGCTGATGAGGCCCATGGCCACGGCACGGTTTCGCTTGAACCAGTTGTTGGCCAGGGCCATAGGTGAGTGCATAAAACCGGCCCCAAAGGAGAGGGAGATTATTCCCAGATAGACCAACATGAAGGCAAAGTAGGAATTCACAGTGGAAAGCGCGATGTATCCGAGGCCGGATAGGATCACGGCGGTTAACATGATCGGCCGGGGACCTAAGCGGTCGATAAGATAGCCTGCCAGAGGTCCTTCAATGGCCCCTTCTGCTCGGGCCAATGAGAAGGCCAAAGATGTGGCGGCTCGACTCAATCCCAGATCCTGACTTATGGGGAGGAAGAAGACCGTAAAGCCATAAAAGTGAAGACCTCCTCCCAGAATGCGCATCATAGAACCCACGGCGACCATTCGCCAGCCGTAGAAAAGCCCTAAGGGCTTTCTTAACATCGATTTCAAACTCATCGCTATCCGTTGGCTAAGGGGTCTGGTTTGAAGGTCCCCTCTGTGTCAACCTAGGGCTCGATGTCTAGACCGGGATTCGATTCCTTGGTTGAGAAGATAAGAAAAGGAGCGTGGCGTTTAAAGAGATGGGAGTTGTAGAGAATCCCTCAGGTTTCCGTTATAGACTTTCTTTTACTTTATCTTTCTCCACCAGCTCCGACAGTTTGTCATTGATTCTTTGAACGAGCTCTTCGTAGGATGACTTGGACAGAACGCGCTTAAACTGGGAGCGGTAGTTGTTTACCATGCTGACGTTCTCAATTACTATGTCGTAGATCTTCCACTCTCCGTCCACGAGGTGTGTCTTATAGTTCACAGAAAACTCTCCCCCTTTGCTGGTCAAAATTTGAGTACGCACTTCTGCGTAGTTCCCGTCCAGCGTTTCCTTTAGATAAACGAATTTATCGTCGTTGTAGGAATCGATGTGGCCAATATAGGTTCGCTCTAATAGATCTGTAAAAATGCGGATGAATTCCTTGCGCTCAGATGGAGTCCGCCGGCGCCAGTGGCGACCCAGGGAACGCCTGGCCATCTCGGCAAAATCGAAGCGGGCGTAGATGATTATCCGTAACTGGCTGCGAAGTTCCTCTCTTTTCTCTTTTGACTTCAAATTCGGGTCTTTGAGGACGGCGATAGCCTTATCCAACGTGGCCTGAATTTGATCCGTAGGGGCTCCCGCGATTAAAGGGGCGGGGATTAAAAGACAAAAAAGCAGTAACGATATTATCGTAGGCGTTGTCTTATAACATCTCGTCATGGTTACTTGCGCTTTGATGTAAAATCTCCGCCGATAACTTTTCCTAGCAGCTCGGGGAGGTCTGGGGGCGACTCTGTTTCACGAATTTTACCCCCATTGCCAATTAACCTGTCCGAGCCCCCCAAAGAGATCAGGATAAATTTATCGCCGATGAGTCCCCTTGCCCTGACCGATGCGATCACATCCTCCTGCAAGGCTACCTGTGGGTTGATCCTTAATCCGAGTCGGGCCTGATCGTCGGCCAATTCAATCGACACCACCTTCCCGATTTTTACCCCGGCGATCTCGACCGAGTCGCCCAACTTGAGACCGACGACTGATGAAAAATCGGCATAGACCAGGTAGCCCCTCTCGCCCCAAACCTGCAGTTTTCCCAAGCGGATGGCGAGGTAGCCGAGACTGATCATGCCAACGAAGACGAAGACGCCTACCAGGACCTCTGTCCGTGTATGATTCACCTATATCATCTCCTATAGAACTCGAATGGGACCCTCGGTTTCTCCTTTGATAAACTGCTGGACGACGGGATTTTTGGAGGCCAGGAATTCCTTGGTTGGCCGGATCTCCTCGATCACCCCATTGGCTAGCATAGCGACAAAATTCGAGATCGTAAAGACCTCAGGGATATCGTGGCTCACGATAACTCCAGTGAAGCCGAACGTCGCATGCATCCGTACGATGAGTTCGTGGATGCTTTTCCCCAAGAGTGGGTCCAGGCCTGTGGTTGGCTCGTCAAACAGGACGATCTCAGGGTCCATGATCAGGGCTCGAGCCAGCCCAGTCCGCTTTTTCATTCCACCGCTGACCTCTGCCGGGTATTTGTACCCCATTCCCTCAAGGCCCACCTGGTTTAACCTTTCCACTACCTTATTCCGGATCTTTCCTTCATCCATCTTTGTCTTTTCCCTCAGCGGGAAGGCGACGTTGTCATAGAGGGTCATTGAGTCAAGAAGGGCTGCCCCTTGAAAGAGAACACCGAACCGGTGCCGGATCATGTTCAGATCTTTCTGTCCCAGCCTGCTGATTTCCACGCCGTCTACGACGATCTGACCTTGGTCTGGGACAAGGAGCGCATTCAAATGCTTGAGGAGCACGGTCTTGCCGCAGCCGCTCCCCCCTATAATCGTGGTGATCTTTGCGGTCTCGATCATCAAGTTCACCCCCTTGAGAACTTGGTGACCGGCGAACTTCTTATGCAGGTTCAGAATCTGGATCATTGGATTCCTCAGAGCAGAACGGAGGTCAAGAAATAGTCCCAAACGAGGATCATAACAAAAGAGAGCACTACCGCCTCGGTCGTGGCGCGACTCACCCCTGTGGCCATCGGAGGGGTATGATATCCCTTATAGCAACATACCCAAGTGATGATTAGCCCAAAGCTGATAGACTTCAAGAAACCGCTGTAGACGTCCCGCCAAACCACACTGTTCTCCATGCTCGCAAAATAGCTCCCGGAGCCAACACCGAGAAGCTCGACGCCGATCAGGTATGCCCCATAAATGCCTACCACGTCAAATATGGCGGTAAGAAGGGGCATGGCGATGAGTCCGGCTACAATACGGGGGGAGACGAGATACTTGATCGGATTGATGGCCATGGAGTGAAGGGCATCGATCTGTTCTGTAATCCTCATGATGCCGAGCTCGGCAGCCATGGCCGACCCGGTTCTTCCCGTAACCATAAAGGCCGAGAGCACGGGGCCTAGCTCGCGCAACATGCTTAGGGCTACAGCAGAGCCGAGCCAGCTTTCGGCATTGAACACCTTCAGGCTATAATAACCCTGTAGACCCAATACCATTCCGGTGAAGAAACCAGACAGGATCACAACCAGGAGTGAGTCTACGCCGATACTCTTAATGTGCTCGACGATGAGGTAGATTTTGGCTGGCGGACGGAACCCCCAGACAAGGGCGGATAACAGGAAGAGAAACATCTTTCCCATTCCGGAAACCCAACTCAGAAACCATTGACCCAGTTGACCTAGCAGGGGAATCATAATTTATTCTGTTATATACCCAGCAGACCGAGGCTATAGAAAAAATTCGCCCAATTTGCAAGGGCATGAATAAATGGCTCAAAAATAAAAGAGATGAAACCCTAGATACTCTCTTCCGGGGAAAATTGGTAGTTATTCAGGCGAAGAGGGGATACCGCTTCTCTCTCGATGCAGTGCTTCTGGCCCATTTTGTGGAGATAAAGGGTAAGGAAAGGATAATGGATCTTGGTTCTGGAAGTGGGGTGATTGCGCTGATCCTTGCCGCCCAGAACCCTTCTGTGCAGGTCGTCGGCTTGGAGGTTCAAGAGCGAATGGTCGATAGGGCAATGAGGAGCGTGGCTTTAAACCACCTCAATGGCAGAGTGGAAATTGTCCGTGGGGATGTCCGTTCGTTCAGAAAGAATTTCACCCCTCAGAAATTTGATCTCGCGGTTGCTAATCCTCCTTACCGCCGGCTCAAAAGCGGGCGGGTCAATCCAGACCCCGAACGCTACGTCGCCCGCCATGAGATCGAGGCCTCCCTCCCGGATTTTTTAAATGGAGGCTCTTATCTGTTACGCCGCGGAGGCAGGATTACCTTGGTCTATCCTGCTGCGCGCGCCACAGATTTGATTACGGCGATGCGGCAAGCAGACCTGGAACCTAGTCGGCTAAGGTTTGTTCACTCCTTTCAAGACGCCCCAGCGTCCCTTGTCCTGGCCGAAGGCATCAAAGGCTCCAGATCCGAACTTGAGATCATGCAACCCCTTGTGGTTTATGCCAAGAGAAAACAATATACGGATGAGATGAATGCTATATTCGCAGGCTGACCCATCCCTAAATTCTTACCGATAAAATGTTCAACAGAACGACTTCAACAAAGTTTTTCGCGCCAAGACGCCAAGACCGCAAAGAAAAATACTTTCCTATTTCTTCGAACTTAGCGTCCTTTGCGCCTTCGCGGCTCGCCCCGTGGAATATCCTTATCCACAGAAGCGTTATCTTTTCATTCACGGCAGTAT
>JAZFYO010000459.1:0-8653 GCA_036443615.1 Binatia bacterium
AACCTTGTGCGGATGGTAATCCTGGGGTCTTCGTGGTGGGTGATAGTGGTGAGGTTTTCTTACCTCCAGTTACGCCACCTTGATCGCTTTTGATCTGCCTGCTCCCCAGGGTAGGTCTGCTCAGTGGGTCCCTGTTTAGTTTATCTATGGTTGACATCTCCCCCATCCCTTAGTCGGCCAGCTTAGAAAGTCCTAAATTTTAAAAGATAGTTGGACAAATACTTTTAAACTTGACTATTAATACGTTAATAATCTAGACTTGAAAGAATATTTGAATCTGGGAGTGGATGATTTAGTGATTCGTATAGCGATAGGCCCTTGGAAGGTAAATAGAAAATCTACAAGGAGAGTGCGCCTTTGGTTACTCTGCCGTCTGTGTGGTGGAGTTCGGCTATTCTTTTATGCTATTTATAAAATTCTCCCTCTCACCCTGTCCCGTCCCATCTCGGCCTTTCTGGTTAAAGTTGTTATCTCTCTTATCCTTCCCAGAAGTCGCATTGTGAGGAACTTAAACAAGGCTTTTGGTGAAACATATGCCTCAGCCACCAAAGAAGGGCTCGCCAAGGGAGTTCAGTTGCATTTTGCCAGGAATATTCATGACTGCCTCATCCAGTTGTTCTATCCCGAACATGTTCTCTCCCTTGTGAAGGTAAAAGGGATAGAAAATCTTCATGACGCACTGGCGAAAAGAAAAGGGGTCATAGCCCTCGGGGCCCACATTGGTAACTTTGTTATGGCTGGAACAAGGCTCGGAATCGACGGCTACCCATTTAACATACTTTTTCGCATTCCAGCTGATAAGGGAGTGCAGAGCTATATTGAGCATCACATTGATAGCTCTTTCTACCAGAAACTCATCCCGTCTCAACCCAGAAAAGTGGCTGTCAGAAGGATTCTTGAGATTCTAAGAAGAAACGAGATCGTATGTATCATGGCCGATAACCTAAAGAGAGGAAGAGTCCAGACGCGCTTCTTTGGCCAACCTGTTCGTTTAGCCCGTGGACCTGTGAGTTTGGCGCTCCGCTCCGGGGCAGCGCTTTTGCCGGTTAACCTGATTAGGAACTATCAGGGAAAACTCGATCTCATCATCGAACCGGAAATTCCTATTAGCCGAAACGGCAATTTAGCTGCGGACATCGTCCGCAATACTCGCCTCATAACTGTTTACCTGGAGGACCTCGTGCGCCGCTATCCGGATCAGTGGAACTGGGTTACCGTTCGTCTGGGAGGAGAGCGTGGCCGCCGCTTAATCGAGGAACAGTCAGGTCAGCTCGCGGGATTATAGGCGTAGGCTGAGCTGGAGAATCTTCAAGGGGAGAGGCGACAGCTAAGTATTATTCCATCCTAATTGCGCCCCTCGCGCCGAAAGACACTGCCAAAAACAACGCCACGCTGGCCAGACCGCCGCACACGTAAAGGAAAAAGATGATTCAGGTGCAGGCGTTTTGGATAACCTCTTCCCGGTAGATTCAATGTAAACCCCGCCTCTTGAGGCGGGCACAAAGCCGATGGGGTTTCCAAAGGGGAGAAGCGGCAGCTTTCCCCTTCGGTCGAACACGGGGATTCAAACCCCGTGTTTGATATAACTTGATTAAAAAGACCGGGAAATAGGCGATGACGGCGTTAATACGAAGATTGAACTTAAAACTAATAAAAAGTAAAGTTGCTCTGGTAATTGTCACTGGGAGCACGCAAATCGATCGGCTTGTTATCCGTTCTCCGACATTGTATCTATCTTTCTGCATGTAACATGTGCACTTTGGCCTTATTCTTCCAAGAATTGGAGTCTTATCCGTTGATAATCGTGGCGAATAGGGATGAATTCCTGAGCCGCCCTTCCGCTCCACCTCAGGTGTTGGTAGAATCCCCCCTGGTCTTTGGCGGGAAGGACCTATTGGCCGGTGGGACTTGGTTGGGGGTCAATGAACACGGCCTGGTGGTTGGAATTGTAAACCGTAGGTCGGAGGCAGATAAAGAAAGGGTAAAGAGAAGGTCTCGAGGTTTACTCTGTTTGGACGTCTTGAAGGCCAAGGACCCGATTCGGGCTGTTGAACTATTGAGGCAGGTGAAGAATTCGAACTACCAGTCTTTTAATCTTCTCTTTGCCAACTCGAAGGAAGCTTTCGTCGCTTATAACATGGAGGAAAAGATCGAATGTGTGAGGTTGAGAAAAGGCGTCCATATCCTCAGCAATAGCGCCATATACGGCGGTTCCTCCGGGAAGATAGATCATGCCAGCAGTCTCTTTAACGATGTCCGGCAGCAAATAGCACAGGGAATAATGGATCCCTCTTTCTTTTCGAGAATATTTAAAAGGGGAATCCAGATATGGGACCAGCCTTCCATGATACGATTGTTCAAAGGGGTCTTGAGCAACCATAGGTCGGGTGAAGGCTCCAGAGATCCCAAAGATGCGATATGTGTCCACACCGGCAATTACGGTACGGTCTCTTCAACCGCGATCTTCTACTCAGGCAATGAAAACAAGTTTCACTATTACCATGCTTCAGGTCCCCCGTGCCGTAGCGAGTATGAGAAGTTCCTCTCCGTAGAGATCAATTGATGGACTTCTGGTTTACATATCCCGGGCTGGTGTTCGTCGGCCTGGTGATGATGGTCACGCTTGATACTTTTACTGGTGACCTCCCGCCTGCTGCGCTGATTCCTTTTGCGGTTGCAACCGTGCTGGCAGTTATTTTCCTTTAGAACACAATCAGCAAAGCCCCGCCGAGAAAAATCGATCCTGCTCCAAGGGCGATTTTCGCAGTGACCCGTTCAAAGGCCTGCAGAAAGAGAAAGCTCAAAAGAACGGTGAACACCGGTGTCGTAGCGATCAACGGGGAGACGATTACGACAGTGCCCTTCTCTAATGCGATGAGGAGGGAAGTCATGGCGATGCCCGCGGAGATGCCGCTCATGCCGAACCACTGAAGGGTCTGCCTGTTCACAACCACCTCCTTGAATTTCCCGGCGACCGATAGGTAAATGAGGAGAGTGGTTAGACTGCCTAGTAGGGCCGCACAAGTTGCGAGCGGGACGGACGTGATCAGGGTGTAGGCAAACTTTCGTAAGGGGCTGGTAAATCCACCGAGGAATCCTGCCGCCAGAGGGAGGAGTAGGTAGCGCCTTTGAAATGTTTGGGACCCACTCGATTCGCGCATTCCCAATAGGCTTGCCCCTAGTATGATTAACAGCGTGCCCGAGGCCATGGGTAAGGTCCACCTTTCACCCAAAAAGCCAATGGCAAGCAAACTCGCAAAGAGAGGAGATGTGTTGCGCAGAGGTGATGCCCTGGAGATCCCGACTCGAGTCGCCGACGTGTACATAAGGACCTGTGTTACGAGCGGGGTGATCACTCCGCTCAGCATAAAAAGGAGCGCGCCTGTAGAAAATAGTTCTTTCCACAGGATAAAGGGTCCCAGGATCGAGCATACAATAACAGTCATGGTGATGATGGAGATGGAGATGGCCGTTGTGGGAGAGGCGTCCTTCAGGCCCACTCGTGCACAGATTTGACCGACAGCGAAACCAACCGCTGCCCCTAGGGTTAGAAGAATGACCATGATATTTGAGGCCGGAAGGTCCTAAGGAATGCTAGGTGAAATTAGGGAGGACCGCTCGGGAATTGATGCCGGAGATGACAGAGGTCCGAAGTCGGGGACTCTTATCCCAAAGGTTGTCATCTGCGCCTGATAATCGGCAGTTTCCATCTCACTTTTATTTTTGCTCGCACCTAGCGTTATCACGCATCAGGATACCTTTTCATACAGCCACTGGAGGTTGTCAAGGTACCGGAGGCCTATGGCGAAAAGTATGGTGAAAAGTTCTTCACAACCTTTTAGGGAGAAAATAGAACTAACGACCTAAACGGATGGATTGACAATAGTAATAACATAGCAGATAGTTTCTCTACTGAGCTGTCACCTGATCCGGTCCGCTGTGGTGGGGTAAGAAAAGGGAGTTCATCGTTGGCCTTGAGAGTTTTTCTCATAACGCTTCTTGCTGCCCTTAGTTTCGGGTTTTCCCAGGCCTCTGCCGAACCACGTGACTTTCGGGCTTTACCCCGTACCACAGAACGCCCCGTACGTGAATGCGGGGATGATTGTTCTGGAGTTCCACAAAGGGTCGCACCTCAAAGCCACGCACGTATGTCCGTGGGACGGGGTTTACCGCCTCAGGTTCATTCTCTTCCGCATGAAGGTAGGCCACATCCCCTTGTGCTGGCCGAGGGTGAAATCAAAGAGGAGGACCTTCAAGAGGATCGCTCTCTTGCACCGGGTTGGATGGGTTCTCCACGGGTGCCGATAGTCCCAAGTGTTCCAGAAGAGATATTGCCGGCAGAGCCCGAAGAGAGAAGCGCGGTGCCGTCGGGGGAACTGAGAACGGACGGCGTAAACCTGCCGAGCGTGGATGGAGAGGAGAAGCCTGTGACGGCGCTAGGCCGAGAGGCTCCCTTCCTGCAGCCAGATGATCCTTCCCCTCTGATAGCCAAGATCACACCTGAGACTTCTCCCCAACGTGCGGTCTCACTGCGACTCACTGAGGAGGGAAGGAAGCTTCTCGGGACTGGAGAATATTTGAAGGCCTTGAATAAGTTGGAAAAGACCATCTCCATCGATTCCACAAATCCTTATAGCTATTACTATTTAGCCCGTGTCCACCATCAACTGACCCATTACCGGGAGTCCCTGAATTTTCTCGACGTTGCGGAATCCCTTCTAAGCGAGGAGTCTATTTGGCTGGCACAGGTTTTCGCCTTGAAGGGGAGGAATTTCCAGATTCTGGGCTCTTTTGAGCGCGCGGATGCCAGCTATGTCCAAGCATTGAAGCTAGATCCCAATAATCAGGGCGCCTTTGAAGCGATCACCCAAATAAGGTTTGAAAAAGCAGGTCCCTTGAAGTGAGGGGCTGGTCACCTTCTTTTTTTGGCCTCTGTTCTCTTATTCCAATGTGTAATTAAAGGTGAAGCGAATGCTGATTTCCTCTAGGCCGGTTCGCTCCGGGATCGGAGTAAAGGGGGACGCAGCTCTGACTGAGCGAATCGCCTCCCGATCCAAGGAAAAGTATCCTGAGGAGAGCAGGATACGCACGTTTTTGAGGCGACCGTCTTTAAGGACCGTAAATTCCACATCGACCTTTCCCTCATCTCTATTTCGGCTTGCCTGTTCCGGGTATTTCCATGCACGGACGACCTTTTTCTTGACCTGCGCGAGATAGGATTTGTATTCAATTTGCTTTGCGTCCTGTGCCTGTTCTGTCATGGTGCTTTGAGGAAGGAGGTGCTCCTGGGGTGAGGCGGGTGATCCCCTAGAGGCCTGAGGTGAAAACGGTCGACCGCCTTCCTTTTGTTCTTCCCCAACCTTGACCCGATTCCTTACACGCTCCATGGCCTCGTCAATGAGCCTTTGCCTTGTATCGTCTGAGACATCCGATAGAAGGGGTTCGGCAGTTTCGACGGTTGTGTTTTCGCTTCTTGTCTGTGGTTTCCCCATTATCTCATCGATTAGTCTGTTAGTGGCGGCGATTCCGTTTTGGTGGTCTATCTCGTTATAGACTTTTAAAGCCAGATAGTTGTAATGAAGGGCCTGAAGATTGTTTTTCTGCAGACGATAGATTGCGGCAATGTTATTGAACGCAATGGCAGCTGGCAGCTTTTGCCCACCCTCATCGGCCATCCTGATAGCCTCTTGCAGCCTGTCTATTGCATCTAGGTAGCTGCCGGCTCGTGCAGCCGCGCGGGCCTCATTGATCATTTTAAAGGCATCGTCTCCTTCGCTTGCGGGTGCAACCGGGCCCACAAGGAACGCGGCGAGAAAAAGGATCAAGGGCACCGTCTGGAGGTGGAACAATCTAATCATAGGCCCGCCCGCGCTGAGATAATGACACTAAGCAATAGGCTTGTTCTGAACCATGGTCAAGAATTAGGGTTCCTGGTGAAATGGCCCTTCCTTTCGTCCAAGTACTATATCAGGAGGGGTTCTAGATATACAGTGCATGGTGGAGATTCAAATCGCTCTCCGGGACAAAGGCCTCGGTGTTTTGACTATTTCACGGTTTGCGGCCGGGGGTGAAGGCTTCCATGGAGAGAAAAGAATGGCTGGACAACCTCTGCGAGTAAATTAAGATAAGGGCTTGGGGAAATGACCACCGTGACCAATGAACGCCTTGAACAGTTTAGCTCGCGCTGGGCCCTGCTCATCTCGATGATCGGTGTGGCTGTGGGAACGGGCAACATCTGGCGCTTCCCTCGCATCGCGGCCAAATACGAAGGTGGGGCCTTTTTAATTCCCTGGCTTGTCTTTCTGTTCCTTTGGTCCATTCCCATAATCATCGTGGAATACGCCATGGGAAAGGGGACTCGCAAAGGAACCGTTGGCGCGTTTGGTAAGCTGCTCGGTCATAAATTCACGTGGATGGGCGCTTTTGTGGGGTTCGTCTCCACGGCCATTATGTTCTATTACTCTGTGGTTACCGGCTGGTGCCTTCGATACTTGGCAGGCGCTCTCTTCGGAGAGTTGCAGGGGCTTGACTTCGAAGGCTCGCAGACATTCTGGAACGATTTTATTAACGGCTATCAGCCAGTCCTCTTTCATTTCCTCTCGCTGGCAATAGCTACATTTATCCTCTGTGGGGGTGTGGTGCGCGGCATCGAGAGGGCCAACCGGGTGTTTGTACCCTCGCTGGTTATTTTATTGCTGCTCCTGTTCTTGCGCGCGATCACTCTTCCGGGGGCTGTTAGAGGGATCGAAAGCTTTTTCACGGTACGGTGGGAAACGCTGCTGGATTACCATGTCTGGCTGGATGCGCTGACCCAAAATGCGTGGAGCACCGGCGCGGGCTGGGGACTAATTTTGACCTACTCCGTCTATATGAAAAAACGTGAAGACGTCGTGCTCAACTCGGGCATTACCGCATTTGCTAACCATTCCATCTCTCTTGTATCGGGTGTCATGATCTTCGCTGCGGTTTATGCCCTTCTCCCTGTCCGAGCTGCGGAGGTGATCTCCAAGCCTGGACCTCTCAACACGGGGCTGGCCTTCATTTGGATTCCGCAGCTTTTCTCCCTGCTCCCAGGAGGCTATTTCTTTTCTGTCCTATTCTTTCTGGCCCTATTCTTCGCGTCGATGAGCTCGCTCATTTCCATGATCGAGTTGGCGGTACGCGTGCTCAACGACGCCGGCGTTGCACGCAACCGGGCCATTGGCTTCGTGGGTGCTATTGGCTTTGTCGTTGGTATTCCGTCTGCCGTAAACTCGGCCTTCTTTTTGAATCAAGACTGGGTTTGGGGGATTGGCCTGATGGTAAGCGGCGCAGCCTTTGCCTTTGCCGTGCTCCGGTTTGGCGCGTCACAGTTCCGGGAACAGTATATTAATGCCGAGGGGACCGATGTGCTCGTTGGAAAATGGTACGATTCGATTGTCAAATATTTGATTCCGGTAGAGGTCACGGTGCTCATAGGCTGGTGGTTCTGGATCGCGATACAGGCTGACCCTAACGGGTGGTGGAACCCCTTTCGCATCGAGTCTGTCGGGACCTGCCTCATTCAGTGGGGAGTTGTGGTCGCCCTCTTTATCGGTTTCAATCGGTGGATTGCCCGTAAGACACTGGAGGGGCCATGACCGGGGGGAGCCTTTTGATGATGCTTCTAATCTTCAGCATCTTGTGGGGCGGTTTGGTCGTCTTGCTTTTGATTGCGCTCGGCAAAGAGAAGCAGAAATCCCGTGATGAGACGGAGCGTGGAGTGTGATCGATTAGTTTTGGCTTTTAAGATGCCCCCTTTCCCAGTGCCTGTGATCGTTCTGTGGCCTTCAAGATTGCCTCCATGATGATGCCTCGGAAGCCGCCCTTTTCTAATGCGTAAAGACCCGCGATGGTCGTTCCTCCTGGAGAGGTGATTTCGTCTCTCAGCTGTGCCAGATGCTTGCCGCTTTCCCATGCCAGTTTGGCAGAGCCATAAACGGTTTGAAGGGCTAACTTGAGGGCCACCTCCCGACTGAGACCCGCCTGGACCCCACCGTCGGCCAGCGACTCGATAAAGAGAAAAACGTAGGCAGGACCGCTCCCGCTGAGACCGGTCACCGCATCCAGATAGCGCTCCTCCAAATGAAACGCGATCCCTACGCTTTTTAAGATACGCTCTACCCTATCCAGGTCCTCTTTGGTGGCATGGCTTCCCCTGGCATACGCCGATGCCGCTACTCCCGCTACGCAGGGGGTATTGGTCATGACCCGCACCACACGGGACCCCTTCGATAGATTACTTTCGATCCTGGACAGCGGGACTCCCGCGGCTACTGATACGAGTAGTTTCTCTTCCGCAATTTTTAATGCGATTTCCCGTAAGACCGAGTCTACACCCTGGGGCTTCACCGTGAGGATCACGGTGTCAGCAAAATCGGTCACCTCAACATTATCCGAAGTCACCCTGACCCCGCTCTCCTTGGCAAGGGACTGGCGCACGCTTTGACGTGGGGCGCTGACAATAATTTGATTTTTGTGGATCAGGCCTGCCTGCAAAATGCCCCGAATCAAGGCAGATCCAATCTTCCCGCCTCCAATCACTCCGATCTTTTCTTCACTCATGGGCTAACCTCCTCTGAGAACCTCGACCTTTTGACTGGTGACATTTGTCCGCCTTCGCAGAAGACCACGG
>JAZFYO010000460.1:0-5208 GCA_036443615.1 Binatia bacterium
GAACTCCCTTTTGGACGAGAACAGGCTAACGAGGCAGGCGCTTGCTGTCGAAATCATAGATTCGGCACCTATAGGCGCTGCCAGTAGCCATGAACGACGCTTGTAAAACAAAACACCCCCCTCAGGCCGTGCTTCGCCTGAGAGGGCGTCTGAATTTGTGGTCCGTCCTCGATTGTGCCGAAGGTGGCCAGGGGCTGTGTTCACCCCGGACAGATTGTCAGATCTAGCGCTGATCCCTTCCGCTCTTCCTCTTTCGCATCCACCTCCATGTCCTGTAAGCACCATAACCGACAGCGGCTGTAGCAACCGCGGGTGCTGCAGCTGTCACAGCGACTCCTGCCGTCATTCCCCCTCCGACAGCAGATCCAACCGCCCAAAGGCCCGATGTTATCCCTGCAGCGCTGACACCAGCAACAGCTCCTGTTGCTGAGACAGTGCCAATTGCGGTAGCTGTACCTATAGCAGCGCCGGTTACAGCGGCAACACGGCCAGCTCTCCGTGCATCCCGCTCGTCACTCTCCAATTTCTCATCATCGCGAAGCACAAACCTCATGGCAACTGTCGTGACAGCTGCGGGAGCTAATCCTACAATGGCGATCCCAGTCACGGCTCCGCCACCGACTACACCACCAACGGTCGCAAGTCCGGACATCACCCCAGGTCCGCTTAGTCCGGCTGCAGCACCAGCTGCGCTTACTATACCTAAACCACCAGCAACTGTGGCAGTCCCACCCGCTACCGCGGCAGAGGTTGAGACTCCGTCCTTCACTTGCTCGCTGTGGTGCTTTCCCGTCTTGCACCAAGTTGCAAAATGCTCACAATTATTAAAAACAAGATTGTAGGCGGATTCTCCCAGCCGACTCTCGGCACGCTCCATGACAAGCTCGACAGGGTTACATACTCCGTATGACGCGACCTCTATGAGATTTCCCTTTGCGAACTCGGCTAAAGAGGTCTTCTTAACCGCTGCATTTGCCTTTTGGCCGACTTCACCTGTGTAGTGAATTACTTCGCCATCCCCCGTATCAATCCCATGGTGGGTGTATCCTCGCCTCCCCACATAGATATGGTCACCTCTTGCCATTGGTCTCCTCCAGTCTTCATCCTCAATCCATTTTATTCGCCCTATTCATCGGGTATACCTAACGCTTGAATTAAGCCACCATTTACCCCTACTTCAACGACTACCTATCACGCACGGTCGATAGGCAGTTGAAGTTGTCTTGGTTGTACTTCAAACCGCTTGCACTGCCGCCTGACTTCAGGCAACAGTCTCGGTGCAATTAGAAAGGCACGAACGCCGCGCGTATCCAACCTTTTCAATAACGATGCTGCAGCCAAGCAACGGTATTTCACTGCCTGATACATTCCCACTTCAGCATCGCTCCTGGCTGTTTCAACCTCAACGATTGCGTAGACTCTCTTGTCACGCACAAACACAATGTCTGCGCGATCACCCGTCAAGAATTGGTACTCACATTCTCCTCGGAGGTCACCCGGAAGGTTCAACAACCAGGGTCGCCTAGCAACATATTCCTTCAGGCGTCTGTGTTCTGGGCTTTCTCCACCAGAGCCGTACTTCATCCTAGATGCCGGTGAATTCCTCTGCAGTTTCCTGACAACACACCGCACTGACCCCCTAATCTCCTCTTTCAACTGTTGTCTAAGCAACGCATAAGCAAGTAGCCGTTTTAAAAAGTTGGGCTCGCGCGCCACAAGAGACTGGAGCTCTACATTCTGCCAGGAGGAACGCCTGCCACGCAACATACCAAGCAGCACCCTTCCATCGGATATCAGGGCGGGGCACCTTGAAGCTACATGGTCCGTGGTCCTCCTATTGGGTATCCTAGACCTTACCGTCATCGCCCCGTCATGATATACCGTGGTCCCATTTCCTTGCGGTATCATAAACCTGCTAGGCATTTCCAGAACAGCTGACCTTTCACCCTCAATCACAGCGCAAAGCCTCTGGTACTGATCCACACAGAGATGGACACGATATTCTCTGCCACGGAATGTTCCAACATAAACCCATCCGTAACGAACCCTGAATGAGCCTGTTGGATATTGAAGTTCCCTATATGGGCTTCTGCCTTCCCTTCTCCATCGAATATCTAGGATGCCCATCCTTTACCCCCAATATGTCCCGTCTTTCTCGCTACCCTGCCTAACACAAAAAGCCCTCGCGACTGTGATTCACCTGTGAAGGCGCTGCAACGCTTGTGCCAGTCGTAAGAGAGTACTATCCCCGGCCCGACTTCGCGCTCACTTAGACTTGGACCGCTTACCCTTGTTAAAACCGAGGAAGCCTTTCACCAATTCCCAGTTTCCAATCTACTGATTCACGTTCTCAATCTTGCGTAGAAAAACCTTTCCCAGTTTACTGCGAGCCTCTTGTGCATTGCGGACAACTTTTACTGGGAAAACGTAAAACACGGGTTCCCCACGTCCTCCGCGCGCGCCGGATCGCTTCTTCCCATACCGATACCCTCGATTTAGAGCCACGACCACCACGAAATCGCAATCGAATTTGCGGATGAGGAAGCCACCATCAAAATCAGTTGCCCAGCGGCTCTTTACCTGGATGCGGCATGATCGATTTGTGGCGGGATTTGTGGCGGTGATGTCGTATCCGGGATGGCGCATGTACGCCTTATAAGCTTCAATACCCTCGATAAGAAGTTCTCCTACGACCAAGAATTCTGCGCCGGTCGATTCCAAAAACGAGTCAAGCCTCTTCATTTAATCCCCCGAGTGGAAACTAACCCATGTGCACTGCTACCGTGTCAGTCTTGGGCTCTTTGCAGAAGTGTGAGAAGATCTCAACCAGTTTTTGAAATTCAGCCTCTGTCAGGTCTGTGAGTTTTCGAGCCAGATTCCTGCCTGAATTGACTTCTCGTGGGTCAAGATCAGAGTCGAGCAATGCTAGGCCTTTTAATTCAGCTACAAATCGATCTCTTTCCTCTTCTCCACCAGGGTAGTGCTTATCGTTGATGAAGCAGTAGACAGTTCCATCTGAGAAAAAAGAGACGATACGATCACCACTTCGCCCTCGCAGTGCGAAAGTTGGGGCTTGGGTTTTCGACTGCTCGAAGAAACCCCTCTCTACAGCCCAATCCAAAGCCTCTCTCAGGCGCTCACCTATGTCTCGATTTGGCAAGTTGTCGTACGCGTCCCTGAGGCGATCGACGGACCACCACGTCAATTCGCTCGACCCTTTACGGTCCGCAGTAGCCTGTGTCTGTCCAATCAGATACGGGACGAGGACAAGGGAGTCCGAGTCATCTCCGTAGCACCGCAGTTCCAAGCCATAAACCTCGACATTGCTCATTTCGGTGTTAAGGTATTCGATCGTCCGCCGCACCTCAGGCCGGAGTTCGTCAGCCGCAATAATCAAACGAACCTTGCCTTTCTGTAGGTTCTGCTCGACATCACTCCAAAAAGCCTCCACCTCTATTTGCCTCTCGAAACCATTCCTAATAAGCTCGTCAACGTCCTTACCACACTTCTGCCAGAACTCCCTGGCCTTCTCGCGCGCTCGACCATTACCCCAGGACTGTGCGGCGCTGGCTGCATATTCCATGATTTGACCTATAACTTCCCGGCGGGCCTCAGAGTTCTGTATCAACTTTGCCTCAACAAGCGTTAACACAGCCCTCTGGTCAACAAGAAGGTGGTCGAGTGACCCACCGCCGACGGGCATCTCACGCCGAAGAAGAACAAACCGAGGTGGATCATCACTTCCTGGATCCATTTGCTTGCCCGGAAGGACCCTAGGGTCCTTCTCAATCAAGATCTGAAGTGCCTCCTCCAGAGTCTTTCCGAATAGACCAGCTCGATATGGCCGAGAAGGCAGGACTCGAAAATCACCGTTCTCGATTACAAAAACCTCATCAGATTTGCCGCGCATCAATTATGCTCCCATATTCTCATTTCAATCGGTCTGGGGACGGAAATGTCAAGGTTCAAGGTTTTGCCGTCGGCGGCCGCCATCCATTTCCCAAATCGTGGTAACTGAATCTTCCAAACGCGCCCCCTCTGGTTCAACGTCTGGTGCATCTCTCGCCTCCCGGTTGGCGATGACCAACCCACTTGACTCTTCCGACCGGAAATACACCTCTGACCATCCATAGTCAACCTGGAGTAAATTGCCAAGTTTTACTCCTGCAGCCTTCGCGAGTGTCTCGGCGTTCTTTCGTGCATTGGCGACAGCTTCTTCGAGCGCACGTTGCCGCAACGCAGATTCATCCTTGAGCCCAAAAGAGATCCTCATTTCTGCCCCACTCTTACTCTCCGTGACCCTGTCGAGCACTTGATTAAGGTGCTGACGATCCATGGGTAGTTCCAACTTCATATTTTGACTGGCTACATAGCCACTGAAGACGTACTTGTCTTTGACGCTTTCGAAATGTGGGGAAACTGAAAGATTACTGGTCTTCAACTTCGTCCTGTCAACACCGACGGATTCTAGCTCTTGCCGTAGCATTTCCACACGCTTGTACATGCTTTCTAAGCTTGTCCCATAGCTCATGGCTTTCGAATTCAGCGAAAATCTCAGGATCACGAGATCACGCTCACCAGAAACGACCGCTCGACCCTGTACCCTTATCGTCCGCTTCTCCTTCATCTTCCTCTCCTAATGGGTTTTCTGCCTTTACTACCACTCGGCGCAAATAAAAACGCCCACCCCAGCCAACACTCACTCCGAGGAGGCGATACCATGCCTAGGCCGGAGGGGGGGTCCATTACTAGGTAAATCGTCAAAAAGAGGGGATTTCTTTAGGGGAAAATAGAGGAAAGCCGGGGATCGAAAGGTACTTACCGGGGATTCGCACTCGACTGTGCGGGAGGTGGGCCGCGGCTAAGGGCATCCTGGTCAATAGTCAAATGCAGACTCGACCCTTTCTGCTTTGATCCCTTCCGCCCTAGATTGCCAGCTCCCAGATGCCGCTGGGAGATGCTTCGGCTGCGCGAAGAATGCCCTTATTTCGCAATTGGGTGGCGACCCATCTGATGTCGTACTGCCATGTAAAAAACAGATCGCCAGATCCTCGCAACTCGTTCTCATAATTATTCCACACATATTTGCATACTTCGACGATCGATGCGCTGCCGTTGTTTGCCCTCAAAGCTTCAATTAACCAGCCAGAAAGATCTTCCTTGGTTGCCATGACCAGCTCCGCGTAGACTCAAAAACCGGGACTGTCC
>JAZFYO010000461.1:0-5187 GCA_036443615.1 Binatia bacterium
CCCCCACACCTGCTCCCACCAGCGTCCGCCGTGCCGTTTTCGCCAAGTCCGCTGAACGTTGACCATCGCAATAAACCATTGGTTAATCAGGGCTTCGTTTGAATAATACGTGAATTTAAAAGCCATATTGTGCGGGTGCTTACGACGGGGGTTGGGCATCAAGATCAGAGGAAACTGCATCTTGTCATTGAGACGCCGGACATAGTCCACACTGCACCCCATGCGCTGTGCAATGGACCGCAACCCCCAAAACTCCAGAGGACGTCCATTGGAGCCTGTCATAGAGGGTCGGTGTTGAGGGTTACTCATAGAGTGTTGCCTTTCGCCATGCTCACCTTGCCTTTCGAATAAAAACCAGACCTGTCGGAGAGCCTATATATATTCTTTTCTTTTTTCCCTTTACTCTGACGACTCTGGATTTAATTCAAAAAGGTGCTTCTTTCTCAAAGATCCCGGATACTTCCACCTCGTGACGGTAGTCATCGGACAGCCGCCACTTGTACGGTTTCCGGCCGCGTTTCCCGGCTATGTCCAAGTCCTCATCCCCTTCTACGTCGCGCTCGATAATGCCGAGCATCCAACAGTCCTCCAATAGCTCGCCACAGGTCCTTGCCGGTATGTGCGTCCCCTGGATCACGGCGTTTTTCTCCGCCCACTCCCAAGGTTCCAGCTTCGCCAAGACACGGACGACCTTCACCCGCTGCCGGGTCATCGTGTCCACCGCCACCTTCCGAAGGACGGCCAGCTCGTCAATTCCCACCTCGACTTTGCCCCTGAGAATTGCCAAACCCTTTCCGAGAAGGGCGAGCTGCTTAGCCAGCCGCGCGGGCGTCTCCGGTTCCGGGGAATACCGAATCAGCCGATCGTACCCGTCCCGGGCCACGCCAGCCCGTCCCTTCGCGATGAGGTCGGCCAAGATCACTATGATGTCCTCTACCTCCTGTGGAATCTCGACCGTCCGGTCCTCGACCTTTCCCAGGCTCACCATGAATCCCTCCACGGCTTCCGATAGCTCCTTTCTCATCCGCGCTTCGGTCCCCGTGTTCCTGAGTGCCTTCCGGGCGATCTCCTGTCGGGCCTCCGTTTCGGGCCGGTACAAGAGGAACCGCTCGCCTAGCATTGTGTGAACCGCCTGCTGGCCGTCGATCACCTGCGTGACGCCTGCGAGGAATCCTACTCGCCCCTCCCATCGTTTCTGCTCGCCTGTGCCATACGCTTTCGAGTAGGCACCGTCGTACACCTCCCTGAGCTGGGCGAAGATCTCTGCACGGGCATCGCGGTGCAGCGTCAGGATGGTCGTAAAATCTTTCATGGCGAGGATCTTGTTGGAGAGATGCGGGAGGAGAGATGCGTCCTTCTTGCCCTGCTGGCCGGAGAGGAGGGTGTTGGCGGTGAGGTTGCTGAGAAGGTAGATGCAGGAGAGGCGGGATAGGGCGCGGATGATCTCCGTCTTGGCTGAGGAGGGGGGGGCAACAATTAGGAGCCAAAGCGGGTCCCCGCCCAGGAGGTTCGCTACCACTACTGCCAGGACCACCTCGAGGAAGTAAGGGTCTTTCAGCAGCAACCATCGCTCGAAAAACTCATAGAGCCGAGTGAGCGACCCACATTCTTTAGCTAGCAACTCGGCGCGAATGGCGTCCAATCTCGATCCTTTTCATCCGCACATTACACTCGTTGATACGAAAGTCCTTTCATCTCCCGAAACGCATTGAACAGCTCTCGGGCGCTCACCAAGGCCGTCCCGTTGTAGTAGGCGAGGATCTCGCTTTCCGGGACGTCCTCGAAGGTCCACTCGGTTCGCCGACCATCGGGGTGCACACTTTTGATCTTAAAGCCTCGCGCACGCAAGTAGCTCGCGAGGCTAACGTCGCTGATCTTTTTGTCATTGTTCATGGGTTACCTGCATCCGCAAGATCTCGACATGGCGGTCCAGCACCGCGCCGATCTCGACCACGTCCCACACCGCCTCGCTGTCCCTTGCGCTCCACGCACTTCGGGAGGCGTCGGCCGCGCAGCGGCGGGTGATAGCCAGTATTCCTTCCAGCAGTTTCCTGCTTTCTTGATAGACTTGCGACAGGCTTTGCTGGAGGGATGGGAGCCGAGGCTGATCGGCTTTTTCCCTCTGCCGGGTGCATTGCGGGAGAGTCACACCCGCCAGATCCGCTGCGATCCTCAGTGCGTCGGCTCGAGAGACATTGTGATGATCTTCAATGAACCGAAAGAGATCCCCAGCCCACCCACAGCCGAAACATCGGATTGCCGGTCCTCGGGCTGACAGGGAAGGCGTTTTGTCTTCGTGGAATGGGCAGCGCCAGGTGTGATGACGGGAGGGGCCGAGGATGTGCGTGAGGACTTCGGATGCCGACAGCTGCTCTTTGATACGCGCGAAAGTGTTCATCTCGTTCATTTTCGGCAAATTTAAACTTCCGAGTACAGGCCCTGTGGGAAAGGGCAGTGTAGACCAGGATCATGTACCCTTTGCTTAAAGTATGGTGATGGACGGGAAGTTTATGGGTTCAAATTCCGAGGGGAAAACGTGAACGATATAAGTTGGTAGACTAGCGGACCTTTCTGGGGGGAGTTTGTCCTAGCAGGGCTTTTAATTCTTTGGGTGCTCCGGCGAGGGCCTTGCGAAGTTTGCTGTGGCTTATCCCCTTGCGTTTGGCTAGGGTGCGTTCGACTATCTCAGCATCGTGACGAGCTGCAAGTTTGCCTGCATCGTTTTCGTTCATTCCTTGTTTACGCAACCAATTCTTGCGTTTTTCGTAGCCCCTACATTTAGATACTTCTTCAACCAGCGGTCCGTACGCCATGAGAAGATTGATCGGATCTAGCTTCTTGCTTCGGTCAGAAGCCCTTGGTGAAACCCCAGCCATAAAATATCGAGTCGCTAATGTTGCGAACTCGAGTCTTTTGGATCTGGGGAGTTTCTGGACTCTCTTATCCCGAACTAATTTCCCGAATCGGTCGAGGGCGAATCCATACGCTGCTCGGGCCGCGTCCGCTTCTCTGGAGTCGCTGCGTTCAAGCCTGTCGAGTAGACCATCTATCACGCCATTAGTAAATGCTAGAAACTCGTCAAACAGTTCTGGAGGCGAGGCTTTTTCACCCTCAGAAACTCGCTCCAAGATTTCCTGGGTGAGGATTTTGTGACGAAAGGGTTTTCGTGCCATCGCTTCCCGCCTTCAGGTAAGCTTGTACTCCCGAAAGATCAGTTTCTTAATTGCTGGCTCCTGTCCTCGGACTTCCTGAAGAGTTTTGCAGTCAGCAAGTTTTCTAATTGCTACCGAGATTTGATTTTCCTTGTCAAGAGCAAGCCAACGCTTTATGTAGTTATATTTTCTTATAGTAAGATCCATTTTAGATACGTGCTCCTGCCAGCCCCAAATTCGACCATCAGCACCGAAGCCACTAAGGAACTGATCCACAAATATCGTTGGGTTAATCGTAATTTCCATACCATTTTGCCTCCATCCCTCTTGAATCCGGTTATCTATCACAAGGAAGTGCGAGAGTGATGAGAGCCAACGATGCGCAATAATATTGCGGAGTTCATGGACATGTTCTGCGATTAGTGAGAATTTGGTATCGGTTGTTGGACCATCCACGAATTTTTCCAGGTAAAACCGCGTCCCCTCAAGACTGGTCTTGCTGAAGATCATCTCCGATATCGTTTGTATGATCGCGTGAATTCCCAACCATAGCAGGTAGTAGAACCCACCTTCACGAGCCGTACGAATTTCGGGAAGAAAGTAATTATCAATTGAGTTTAGCAACGTAAGAGGAATTTCGCGTTCGCTTTGTACGGTAAATCTCTTAAGGCGATTTTCGAAAGTCTCCACGGCCTTCTCCTACATTTGTTTCTTCATGATCTAGTTCCTACGGTGCGATCCAGATGACCTTCCGGTGTTTACTAGGTCACTCGTGCTCTTCCTCATAGACCCTGACACGGAGTGTAGGATCGTCACGGAACTTGTCCGCGCAGTCCTTCGCCTCGGCCTCGGTCTGGAAGTACCAACCTATGTCTCTCTCCCCCTCCGCCAGAACTGATACTCTCTCTTGTATTCATACACCTAACTCACAACACCTTTGTTTTCAACACGTTCCCACCCTTCATATGTGAAATACCACCCAATTCACACATTCACACCCCCCTTAACTCCTTCAGGTGCCACTTCAAAAACCGCTCTACCGTTCCATCCTCAATCCTACTTGGACAATCGACAGGTAGCCTCAGCCTTTCCCTCACTTCTTTTGCAAGCTCCTCCTGTCCGAACGGATAAAGCTGCCACTTAAACATGAGTAGAAAGCCCCCCGCCTTACGTACAATCTCCACATAGCTCTTCGCAGCAAATCGAAGTATGAACAACGGTTTCAGGCCCAACTCCTCGCACATCTCTATCTTAGTTTCTAATTCGTCCCGCCCTATATATCCCAGCCTGTTCTTAATCTCCGCCCCGTAAGCCACTCCATCACGCGTATACACCCTGTCCAGATCATGCTCTGTTTTTTTCCACCTCCTCCCTTCGTATTCCCGTACCTTCCTTGCTACGGGCATGAACCCAACTGTGGGGAGAGCTGCATCAAACAACATCTCCGCCTGACGCCCTATTGCTCTCCCTATGTCCGTTCCCGAAAATCTCATTACGAGCTTCTTGCTTCGCTGTATTTGCCGCTTCCAATACCGGTTCTTTTTCGACCAGTAGAATCGAATAGTTGTCTCTCCATCAAGCGGTATCTTCACTGAATCGATCTTACCTTCATCAGTAAGCTCAATAAGAGCTTTACCCGTTATCCAATGATAGAAATCCTTCTCAAATAAAACCCTTATCTGTTGCCCATAGAATACTTTCTGACGTTCTTTCCCAAACAACTCTTCCATCAGAGTATGCTTGGCCTCGTCGATTTTTACGTCACGGGGCGATTCAACCTCCTCCGGCTCGGGTTCATAAAGCAACTCCTCATCATCATATATTTCACCCATCTCCAGGAAATCTCCGACTAACATGATGGGTTCATTTTAAAAGTTGACCTCTTCCAAAATCCGCCTACGGTGCGCCCCAGATGACCTTGCCGTCCTTATGGAAAACGAGGCCGGTACGGAAGGATAGTTGCGGGCACGGAAGCGTGTCAGGACCGTCCGACGGTAAGTGGGGCGACCTCCTTCGGCGGCTTGGTGATGACGGC
>JAZFYO010000462.1:0-8357 GCA_036443615.1 Binatia bacterium
TAGTCTACATAAAAGATCAGCTAGGGCATCACTCCATCCAAATCACGGTTGATACCTATGGACACCTAGTTCCTGGCGGTAATAGACAGGCAGTGGACCGGTTAGATGATCTTGGAGGGCCTAAACGGGATAATCTCTCAGAGAGTGGTAGCAAAACGGTAGCAAGACTGGAAAAAGTTGGGCACTACGACGCATAAGCCATTGAAAATGTTAGAATCCTCTCGGCAACCCTACAATCTGCATGCTGGTATCCATACTACGATGGGGAGTCCGTAGATTTACCGCGACCACCTGTCCAGGCTGCTCGAGATCTCCCTTTCACTTCAGTGCCTGGCTAGAAATTCTCCTATTGCCGTGTTGAAGACGGATGGGTTCTCGACGTTGGAGATATGACCCGCCTCCGGGATCACCGCTTGCTCGGAGCCGGGTATGGCCTTGTGTATCTCGCGCAAGACCTCCGGCGGTGCGCCGACATCCTCCGCCCCACCGACTACCAGCGTCGGCACTTTGATCCCGCCCAGGCGCCCGCCATAAGCGAGGATGCGGATTGCCTCGCAGCACCCGATGTGGCCCAGCGGGTTGGTATGAAGGATCATGTTCCGCATCTTGTCGATGACCGGAAGCTTTTCGGTAATAGACTTGTCGGTGAACCAGCGTGTGACGGTTGATTCGACCAGCCCTTTCATCCCCTGCTCCCGCGTGATGCGAATCCGTTCGCCGAAGTAGTCGGCATAGGTCGGCGGCGCATCGGCACGGCCGTCGCAGGCAATCATCGTGACGAGACGGTCAGGGTGCTTAAGGGCCAGCCCATAGCCTATCATTGCCCCGAGCGACAGCCCGATCCAGTGGCTTTTTTTAATTCCCAGCGAGTCCCAAAGACCCACGGCGTCGTCGATCAGCATATCGAAATTGTAGGCTCCCTCGGTGGCCTCCGAACCGCCGTGCCCGCGAACATCGTACCGCAGTACTCGGTAGCGTTCCCGCAAAAATGCCGCCTGGTCTTCCCACATGGTTAGGTCACAGGCGAGCGAATGGCTGAATGTAACGCAAGGGGCATCGTCGGACCCCTCCAGCTCATAGTTGATTAAGACACCGTTAACATGGATCTGCATCGTTGACCGCTCTCTCTTATCCCAGTCCTTTTAACATCGGGCGGCATAGGCGCCTGCCCAACGCACCTCTGTTACACAAAAATGTTGATCCCTGTGGTGGGTTGGCGGTCCCAGCACGATTCCACCATTACGAAATAATTCCAGGACCGTTGCGCGCGTCGCTGCAAGGACTCAACTGATTCAAATTCACGACATTCCTGCTCGCTGAAGACCTGCAATTCTCCTAGTACACTGGCCTGCACCGCTTTTCGGGTATCGTCCTCAAGGACAAGCGTAGCGTAAAGCATCTCCTCGACATTCGCCCCCACGATGACAGTGCCGTGGCCTTGCAGAAGCGCCGCACGTTTGTTGCCAATCAACTCGGCGATTTCCACGCCCAACGCAGGAGTAGTAATAAGATGGGGCTGGGTATAGAGAGGTATCCCCTTTTCAAACATCGCCGCCTGGAGTGTGACCGGGCGATATTCCCTCTTTGCAATGGCAAACAAGGTGGCGTAGGGCGAATGTATGTGTGCTACTGCGAGCGCGTCCGGTCGAGCCCTATGTAAGGCCGTATGAATAGGCCATTCCCTGGGCACTTGTCCTTCGCCCTCAAGGACTTTGCCATCCAAGTCCATCACTGCCAGCTCGCCGGCGCTCATTGTAGATTTGTTGGAGCCCTTACCTGGCGATATATAGATTCTCCCAGTCTCCGGCTGGTACGTGCTCACGTGCCCAAAGAGGCCCAGTAGGCCTTGCATGCTTAGGATGCGTGTACAGGCGGCAAGGTTTTCCCTTAAAAAAGTTTCACTGGCCATAACCGTAAACCCTTTCCTTCCTCGATCCATTTATGTTTCAAGGACAATACTTCTTTCCGTGCCAACAAACTATAAAAGAATTGACCCCATTGTCCAGACCATCCCACCAGTGGTTGCTAGTCAACGGGTTGCCCTATAAAGTCCACTTGATTCAATGTAAACCCCGCCTCTTGAGGCGGGCACAAAGCCGATGGGGTTTCCAAAGGGGAGAAGCGGCAGCTCTCCCCTTTGGTCGAACACGGGGATTCAAACCCCGTGTTCGATATAACTTAATTCGATTATCGCACCAGCGAGAAAAGCCGGCATATGGACTATACAAAAAAAGTCGCTGAGTTTGTGGTGCAGACAAGTTTTGGTTCTATACCACCGGGTGCCTTGGAAGTGGTCAAGACAGCACTGCTTGATTCCGTAGGAGTCATCTTGGCAGGCAGTATGGAGGAAAGCGCAAAGATATGCGCTAGGCTGGCCTACGAGGAGGGAGCGAGACAAGAGGCGACTGTCATCGGCCAAGGGTTTAAGTCTTCGACTCTCATGGCCGCCTTTTCCAATGGAACAGCGGCCCATGCCTTGGACTTCGATCACAGCTTTTCCCTCATGGGCCAGCCCACTGCCGGTCTGATTCCCGCCATACTGGCCTTAGGCGAGAAGTTGGGAGTGAATGGGCGTGATATTCTGGTGGCCTGCGTGGCGGGATTCGAAGTGACAGCTAAGATAGCTCGTTCGATGCCGGTCCTTTCCAGCCAGGGAAAGTGGCATTCAACAGCAACGGTGGGATCACTTGGGACGGCAGTTGCATGCGCCAAGCTACTGCAGCTGGATCTTCAGGCAATTCAATGGACGCTCGGAATTGCCTCTTCGATGGCTTCCGGTATAGTCGCAAACTTTGCCACCATGACGAAACCCCTCCATGCCGGATTGGCCGCAAGAAACGGCGTGCTTGCGGCCAGGCTTGCCGAGTCCGGCTTTAATGCAAATCCTATGGTGCTCGGTGAGCACAGGGGTTTTTATGACGCCTACTCCAGGGACTTGCCGTTTGACCTGCACACTATAGAGGAACTGGGGAGCGCTTTTGATCTGATCGATGTAGGCATTAAAATCAAGCCTTACCCCTGTGGCGGGTTAACACACACGGCCATTGACGCCGTGCTGAAAATGCGGGACCAGCATAGGATCTCCCCACGATCCGTCAAGACGATCAAAGTGGGAGTAACTCCTCATGTTTTCAACACCATCTCAAACCGGCTTCCTGAATCCGGGCTTCAAGGAAAATTCAGCATGCCCTATATCTTGGCGCGAGCCCTTGTTGATGGGAAAGTGGCGCTGGAGACCTTTTCCGAGCAAGCCATTCGAGATCCACTGGTTTGCAGTGTAGCGAAAAAAGTCGAGATGGAGGTAGACCCTGATATCCATGAAACAAAAGAAGGCAGCCGTCCTTGTAATGTTACTATACGTCAAAACGATGGGAGGACTTTATCGGAACGCGTAGAGATCCCTAAAGGGAGCCTGCAAGTTCCGATGAGTTCGGAGGAACTAAGAATGAAGTTCACTGAGTGCGCATGCCAGGCCTTATCCAGAGATTCAGTGGCTCAAGTCACAGATCTAATCGATCGTCTGGAAGATCTGGATCGCCTCGATCCCTTATTTGAGCTGCTAATTGGCACCCTGTCATAATTGTGAAATCCTTGAACTTTGGGACTTTGTGAATCTGAGAGGGCTGTCTCAAAGAGTTTATCGCTTTCGCAATTATTATCAAAATTTGTAATCCCAAAAAATGGTTTTGAATTCTCCTTTCGCGTTTAATAGTGCTTAATTTATCGGCGGTTATGAGAAGAAGTTAAGTTGGCACGTTCTTAGCTATCTTTAATTCTGTTTGCAATGTTTTTAAGGAGGTTTCTGTTATGATCGACTCGGAATATCTTATAACGCTAGGGCTCACTGGTTACCTGGTTCCTTCTTGGACTGTCATACTCTATGTGACCCTCACAAGCATCCTTGTACTCATGCGCCGAATCCCCCTCTACCTTCTCACAACTCATGTGTTTACTGTCTATTGGGGTTTCATACTCTACTGGGGGGAATATCTTTCGGGAGCAAGTTCCTATACGACAGCCTTTGCGATTTACACGTTCAGTAGCCTGGCAGTCGCAAGCTTGGCTATTTCTTCCTATTTCCAAGGTAGTTCCTACGAATTCTCCGCTTCCGAACCAGATCCCACGTAGGAAAATCCTCTATTAATGTGTCTAGGTGCGCGTGAGCTCCATGAATGACGGCTCCTGCGCACCTGGTCCATATTTTTATATTCCCTAAGACCTTGTCCTTACCGCCGGCTGCCGGCGCCACCCACTTCCTTTCCTGTGAACACGATGTGTTGACAGAATATATATTTCGGAATAGCTGTGGATCAATATTTAACTTCGTGAAGGAGCTAAGTTCACGTGGCATACGATGACAGTAGCATTAAGCCGATGAGCGCCAGCCTTATGCGGGCGAGGATTGCAACCAAGGTGCTGGCCGGACTCTATGAAACTGTGCCTTCTATGATGACCAGCGCAGTTCGCCTGATGGTAGAACTGCCCGGAAGCTCCCCGAAGTCCGGACCGCCCTATCCATTCACCATAGCGGTGAGCCCTGCATGGTGCAGCGGTGTGAATGGAGCTCGGCTGGTAGGGTCTGGGAAGATTGATATCGGCTGGCTCAATCCTTCGATTATCGCCACCATGGCCTATCTAGGAAAGGGGCCATTCCGGCGTTCCTATCCGTTACGGGCGCTGGCGGTATTCCCTTCATGGGACCGTTTGGTGATAGCTGTGGCCGGAAATCTAGGCGTGCAATCGATAGAGGAATTAAAAGAGAAGCGCCCCGCGCTGTGCGTCTCCGTTGCCGATAATGATTGCGTCAACTTTGGCATACGTGCGCTCTTGCAGGTCCACGGAATGAAGCTTCAGTCCTTCAGTGATTGGGGCGGCTCGGTCGAGCCGGTGGTAAGGCCCAGCAACCCGCGCCGCCGGGACGGGATCGCCTCGGGTGAGATCAATGCGGTAATTGACGAGGGGCTGACTTCCTGGGGGTCGTTGGCACTCGAGAACGAGATGGTGTTCTTACCCTTCTCGGAGACGGCGCTGTTAAAGCTCGAGCGCTATGGCTTTCGACGCGCCCCACTCGCGGGCGGGCGGCTCCAGGGCAAGTTCCCGGATTCCACCCAGGTTGTCGACTTTAGCGGTTGGCCCATTATCACGCATGCGAATTTCCCCGAAGAGGTTGCTTATCACATCGCCTCTGTCCTGGATCAAATTCGTGAGGAAATCCCATTCGACTCTGACCACGTTCCACCCATGTCCTCTTTATGCCGCAATACCGAAGAAGGCCCACTGGACATTCCCCTCCATCCCGGCGCAGAGCGGTATTACCGGGAGAAGGGATATTTGTGATGACGAGGAGAGACCTTTTTGATCCCTACCCTGCATCACCTAACCTAACGGGCCCTGGTACACCTGGTCCATGTAGGTGTCCGACAGGGGCTCCAGCGTCTCCGGCCACTCCCCGCTAACCTGCCTCCTCAACTCCTTTGGCCTGGGCTTTCCGTCCCACCCCAGCTGCTCCATGTAGTAGTACAGTTGAATGAGATGCCCCTCCGGGTCCTCTGCATAGGCCGTGTAGTCTATCCCAGGGTGGAGCTCACTGGGCATCTCCTTGAAGGCAATCCCTTTCTCTTTTAGGAAGCCCACCGCGTTTCGCAGCTGGTTATAGCTAGCCACCTCGATGCCGAGGGACGTCAAAGTGGTCCGTGGGTAGCACCCCAGTTCCTCCCGTAGACCCTTGGGGAACAGGGCCAGGCTGTGGTGTTCCGCTCCATGCCTCAAGAATACCAGCCGATGACCCCTGTACTTCCCCTCCTCCGTCACCTTGAGGCCAAGCGTGTTGACGTAGAAATCCAATGATGACTCCATGTCATTCACGAAGAGGTCTACAGGTCCGATTTTTGTGACGGCGAATGGCCTGGGCAGCATCACCCCTTCCACATCGTAGGTGGCGGGGATGATTGGCTCGTCTCGGAAGCCGGAGTAGATGTCTATCCCCTTCCGGATCGCCTCCTCTACCTCCATTTCCTCCGACATCTGGGGGAGAGGAGGCGACTCTTCGAAGCCGCGGTAGTACATCTCCACCGGCTTGCTGCGCCCCAGCCAGCCCTTCTGCTCGATGCCGTAGTACAGCTCGTTGACATGGCCATCCGGGTCCATCGGGTAGACGTGCCAGTTGCTCCCCGGCATGTCCCGCCCTACCCGCTGGATAGGCACCCCCTTGTCGCGGAAGAAGCGTGCGCCGTTGACTACCTCTGCCAGGGCCCCGGTCTGCCAGGTAATCTGGTTGATGGTCACCTCACCCCCGCCTCCACCACCGCCACCGGCGGCCGTGAACACGTCCATCACCTTTGTAGGGAAAAGGACGAGGGTGTGATGGTCGTGACCACGATGGAAGAAGTAGCCCCTGCCGTCCTCTACGTGCTTGAGGGCATCTCCAATGCCGGGCAATTTTTTGAAGTCAAGGATGTCAGACAGCTTGAAGCCCAGGAGGTCGCGGTAGAATTGGACGGATTGTTCCATATTGTTTGCTACATTGACGCCGAAGTGGCCGAGCCGGCGGATTTTGAACGGCTGCGGCAGCATTAGGCCACCGACGTTATAGGTTTGTTTAGTGGGTGCCATTGTCCGCTCCTTTTTCAAGTTCGTGCAGGCATGAGAATTAAAAAATTATGCCTTGCTCGTACCACAAAAACTCAAGACATGACATCTCAGATTTCTCACACCCGATTGCTCCTCTGCCTTGTGATGGCTGGCGGAGGCAAAATAGGCCAAGGCGTTCTCTGCGGAATCCCAGTTAAACAGTTCGACAACACCGTTGCCTTCACGAGTAAAGAGTGTAGCTCCCCTGCTTCCTGCGGCCTCTCTTATTTGCGCACGGTTGTTAAAGAAATCCCTTTTCCAGTTCGTTAAGTCATCAATTTCAAATTGAACCAAGAGTTTAACCGTAGCTATTCTCCCGTGACTAGAACTTCTCCGACCATGGGCGTAATTCAATGTAGGATGCCCAGGTGCTGCGGGGCTGACGATGAAGGTGAAGATAGGTTTCAGCGATGCCATCGGGGTCTAGCCAGCCGTCTGGCCCACGCGACTTGATAAGCTCCGGATCGCGGGTGGCTTCGTATATACCGCCGTCGATCACCACCTGGGCAACGTGGATGTTTTGCCGCTGAAGCTCGCGCGCCATGCTCTCAACAAGGCCGGTCAGACCAAACTTCCCCATGGCGAACGATGCGGAGTTCGGAAAGCCCTTGATGCCGGCGGAAGCGCCTGTGAACAGGATGGTTCCTCTCCCCGCAGGGACCATCTGTTTGGCAGCCTCCTGTCCAACGAGAAATCCCCCGTAACAAGTGGTTAGGATAGCCTTCTGGACCTCTACAGGATCTACTTCTGTGATCGGGCCGCGGACCCGAAGGCTCGCGTTATAGACAACGAGGTTGGGTTCACCCATGTCCTGGGTAACAGATTTGAATATTCTTTTCACATCCTCCGGGATGATTGTGTCACATTGATAGGCGCGTCCTTTGATTTCCTTTACCAGGCCGTCTAGTTTCCTAGTATTGCGCGCGGTCAAAGCAACCTGCATGCCTTCTTTGCAGAACAGCCTTGCAAGTGAGGCACTGAGCCCTGGGCCGCTGCCCACGATTAATGCGATTTCCTGCTTCCCCATCTCTGTCCTCCTGTAGCTTGAACTGCTTAGCAACTTTCCCTCGAAAACAAATTCCTGTCATCGACCTCCCGTCTCTTTGTTTAGACTCACACCTAGTTGGAAGCTTGGCCAGTGATAGGGAGGATTGCTACAAAGGCCCCAATATCAACATAGAGAAGAGCTGTCAATTATCTCAATATTCTTCTGAGAGTAGGCTCTATAGAGAAAAGTTCGGTTCTGCAATTGTCGCGGCCTGTATCAACCTCCTCTCTCCTGTTCCTCAGGCCTTCGGTCTTCCTCCCTCTTGGAAATCCACACACGCCAATTGGTGCCGAGGGGGCCTGTCCCGTCGGCCTTGCCTCTCCTCGGGGAACGAGCCTTTCGCCCGCAGGCAATGGGACTGTACCTTGAAGGCCCCACCCTATCATGCCCCAGGGTAATTACTCCTCAGGTCTGGGCCTGACGAAACTTCTACGTTCAGGTGCCCGCGGCCTTCCGTCTCGCTCCCCTCGGAGCAGTATTTGTGGGCGACGGGGTCTGCTCCTCGGCTCCCTATTAGCCCAAAGTTTTCAAATCGTGGCCGGGGTCGGGTTGACACAGGGGGCAAACGAGCTTACATTGAGGGTCCTACTTCAGTATGAGGCCTTCTGAAAGAGGAATAGACAGAATTTGAAGGCCTAGTCAGTCTTTACTTGCGAAGCGTTACCTTAAGGACAAACCG
>JAZFYO010000463.1:0-8728 GCA_036443615.1 Binatia bacterium
CTTGAGGCGGGCACAAAGCCGATGGGGTTTCCCCCGTGGAGTAGCGGTCCATTACTCCACAGGGGGGAGAAGCGGCAGCTCTCCCCATTGGTCGAACACGGGGATTCAAACCCCGTGTTCGATATAATTTGATTACTTGCTAAATTTTTCCCCGATCTTGTCTTCCCCTGTCACGGTGTAGGCTAGACCCCTTTTGCCTTTTGCTGCCGGTTTCTGCTCTCTCCGCAATTCCAGCACTCGGAAAACTGACCCTCGATATCTTCCCCGCACCTGCCACATTTCCAAGGTTCCTTAATGGATTCAAGCTTAGCCTGATTTCTTTTTAGTACCACCTGCGCTTCTGCGTATCTCGAATCATCTACCACCCAAAGCTCCGGCCAGCACTCAATCGGGGGAAGCTCACCAGCCGCACTAGCCAGGTACAAATTTTTGATCATGCATTCGATCCCGAACATTTCAAGTCTGTTTTTGAGATGACCTATCAAAAGAAGATCTTGATTGCTAAATACTTTTTTCATCTTTTTTGTTTTTAAAATGAGGTTTTTATTTATCTTTACCAGTCGACGAGGAATGCAAGGATGTCGTAATAACGACCACGGAATTCAAACTCGCCCGTGTTGGTCATTCCAAGCCCATTTACATGAGCAGACAGCGAATGCGGGTTATCCTCGGAGACAAAGGCGGTGCCGACCTCGTATATGCTGGAGACTTCCCTCCGCAACATGTCATAGAGCCCGTGGAGCAATCCGTGACCTCGATATGATTTATCAACGCATACAGGACCATAGATGAATAGCCTGTAGGAACTCAAGGGCTTCCCCAGATATTGGATGCAGTCAAACGAACGAATCATCTTGGCGAGCAAAGGAAATTGTTTGTAGTAATCGCAGCTGCATGCACACAGGTAGCCCAGGACCCGTCCCTTGTCGCTTGCGACAAGAAGGGCCACGTCATTCTCGATCTCCTCTAGCTGCTTGCTGGTGAATTCCGCGGAAAGGAAGCCGTCTCTGCGATCCTCTGTGCTAAGGTTGCCTATGAAATTAGCCGCCTGAAGCTTAAGGATGTCTAAAAAATCCTCAGATATTGCACGCCTGAAATCCATAATTTGCTTCCCGTCGAATAGTTCTTAATTCTTCGGCCAGCGTTTAATCTCTTGAGGGAATGCCAGTTCTCCGGTCCGACTCTCGGCGGCCGTTGTCCACCCTCGCCTTTCCTGCTATCCAAGCAACCAACGCATTTGTATTATACGTCTGATTCGGCATACGACAATGGGGACTTTTAGAGGAGATCCTTGTGGACTTTACCATTAAACACGGCACCCTGATTGATGGCACAGGAGGGCCACGGTTTGCGGCAGATGTGATGGTCCGCAATGGTAAAATTGCCGCCGTGGAACAGGGTCTCCCGCCGACGGGAGAGGTTATCGATGCCGGCGGCATGATTGTCTGTCCTGGCTTTATCGATATGCACACGCATTCTCAATTGGTGATCTTTGCCGACCCGGATCTGCCCATGAAAGTTGCCCAGGGTATTACCACCGAACTCTTTGGACAGGACGGACTGGGCACCTTTCCCATGGTCGCAGATGCCTCTGCCCTATGGCGCACACACCTCTCGGGACTGGACTGCAACCCCCCGATTGACTGGAATTGGCAGGGTGCCGAGCAATACCTTGATCGTCTGCCCCGTCCCAGTGTCAATGTTGCCACTCTCGTTGGTCACGGCAATCTACGGCTGTGTGTGATGGGCATGGAAGACCGCAGGGCAACCGATGACGAGCTGCGCCAGATGGGCCTGCTCCTGGAACAGTCACTGGTTGAGGGGGCTTTCGGCATGTCCACCGGCCTGATTTATGCACCGTGCGTTTACGCTGACACACGCGAGCTGATCTATCTCAACCGCATTGTGGCCAAACATGAGAGCATCTTTGTCACCCACATGCGCAACGAGGGCGACACAATCTGGTCGTCCTTGGACGAGGTTTTCGACATTGCCCGCATCTCCAATGCCCATCTGCACCTGTCTCATCTGAAAATTGCCGGGCGGAACAACTGGGGACAGGGCGGACGGCTGGTGCAGCGCATCGAAGAGGGACGCGCAGCCGGGCTGAAGATCACTGCCGACCAGTACCCATACGAAGCGGGCAGTACGATGCTGTCCTCCTTGCTGCCGCCCTGGGCTCATGCCGGTGGGGTGGTACAGCTGCGCAGTCGTCTGCGTGACCCGGGGATGCTGGGTCGCATGAAAACAGGCATGGAGCAGGGCACACCGGGTGGGCGGAACTTGGTGCGTGAGGCAGGCTATGATCATATCGTGGTGTCCTACACGGGCTCTGATCGACACGGCGATATAGTAGGACATACGCTTTCGGAAATCGCCGAACTGTGGAAGGTCGAGCCCTTTGAGGTCGTGGTGCGGCTACTGCTCGACGAGGATTTTGCCGTTGGCATGATCAGCTTCATGATCGGCGAAGAGGATATCCGGACTATCCTGCGTGCCCCCTGGCGCGCCATGGGGACTGACGGTCTGCTGGGCGGCAAGCCGCACCCTCGGGCCTATGGGAGCGTTCCCCGCATTCTGGGACATTATACGCGCGATCTGGGTTTGCTGACATTGGAAGAGTCCATCCGAAAAATGACAAGCCTGCCGGCGGAGATTCTGCACCTCAGGGATCGCGGCGTGATTAAACCCGGCAAGGCAGCTGACCTGGTGGTTTTCGATCCGCAGACCATCCGCGAGCGATCCAGCTACGACGACCCGCGCCATTATCCTGAAGGGATCCCCTATGTCTTTGTAAACGGCCGCGCGGTGATCTCTGCCGGCCGATCCACCGGCGAACGTCCGGGGCAGTTGCTCTGGCATAGTGCCAGGGGATAGACATGATGTCTCGACGACGTTGCCAGTTTCACTTCTGATTTTCTCAGGTGGCCTTTTCGGATTAGAGGTAACGTATCTCATGTTATTTTTTTGGCGAATCCGTGCTACCTGAAGGATCTTTCTCTTCTCCATGCCCTGGCGCCTTTGTCGTGTCTAGCGGGACCGATTTTGCCCCCTCTTTTACACCCTCTGCGGGTTTCACTTTAAGCCCCTCTCTCTCTTGAGCTGCTGATTGCGCCTGAGCGCGGGCCTCATCCGCCTTTCGGGCGGCCTCATGGGCAAGCCCTTCTGCCTCTCGAAGAGCCGCCTCGGCCTCCTTCTTTTTGTCCTTGTCGGCGCCCGATACCGAGGCTGCTTTTACCTCGAGCAACTTCTCCTCGGCGATTTTTGCTAACCTGGCAGCTTCCTTATCTCTTTCTACGGCCTCATTCTCAGTATCCACAGCGGCGTCCAGGACCTCGGCGACCTCTGCGGGTTTTCCTTCGTCCGGCTCAGCGCTGATGTCGATATCCCCGGCGGCAAGGGTGAAGGCCACGACGGGCAATCGCTCTAGCAGATTGTCGAGATCTTTGTCATTGGGACCAAACATTTGCAACTCGCGGAAGCGGAGGGGAAAGAATACCAGTGAAGCTTTTGCAGAGCGTTCTACCACGGTATCAGGATTGACATCCAGCACGACCTCAGGCTCGGCATCAATGCGTGCCTCTTCCAGGGTATGCCGTAGGCTTTCCAGGCTCTTCTCCGATCCCTTCTCAGAGCTGGGGGCAAGGACTCGGATCTTGGCCGAGCTCCATTCGTCACCACGAGTCATCAGATACGCGAGGAGAAGTGCGAGTTGGCTCGTCTTATCTCCCCACCACCAGACATCGATCTGCAGCTCCTCAGACTCCAGTTTTTCGATTGCAGTCCACTGCTCCACCTCGGAGTCAAGGACAACGACATTACAACCAAGCCGGATGGCCTCTTGGAGTTGGCGCCCGTATCGAATCTGCCCTTCGGCTTCCTTGGTTCCAGGGAACTGTTCTGCCTTGTTCAGAAGGACCATATTTGCTCTGATTCCGCCGATGCCAAAGGATTGGAGCAAGCTCTCAACTCCAACCCGGAAATCTGGAGCCGCTACTACTCGGGCAAACATGCTCAGGCCGTGTTCCACTATATGATTCTGCAACTCCTTCTCCGATTTATCCCGAAGCTGCAGAGTTCTTGTGCCTTCGCCTTCGAGAATTTGTACGGCTGTCGTGAATCCGCTCCCGCCTTCAATCCATGAGGCGAAACGTAAAAGCCGACCACGCTTTTCGGCATCATCACAGAAGGCCAAGATGCAAGGGCGCCAGTCCCGCGGGTGTTCTGGCTCTTCCTCAATTGCCAGAAGGTTCTCACGCAGCAGCTGGAAGTGATAGGAGCGGCGGCTATCAGCCCACCGTGCCGGTCCAACGGTACGCTTCAGGTACTGGTAGATGGCAAAAAGGATTGCGATGGCAACCGCGCTGGCCGCGAGATCGATGGCCAGCATAACCGCCAGGCATCCTGCCGCTCCCAGGAGGCTCAAACGGGCGTCGAAAAAGCGGAACCGCGGCCGAAACGAAGGGCTGGCCGCTCGCGCCACGTAGAACGTGGCATAATTCAGCAGGCCATAGGTGATTAAGAAAAACATAGTTACCACTGGCGCGATTATGTTGAGTCTACCCAGACCGACGGTGGCAAGGGCTATCCCGGCGGAAAGAAGGACTCCCCGACGAGGGTTCCCGGCCGGCCCGACTCCTTTAGCGAAAGGTAAGAGAAAAGGGAAGGTGCGATCTCCTGCTATGGACTGCAAGATGCGAGGTGCACCCATAAATGAGGCCATAGCGGAGGACAAGGTGGCGGCTATAACGCCTGCTTCGATCAACCAATCTATATGGGCTATCCGTCTCATCGCCCCATAGTCGGTGACTAAATGTTCCCTGGGCAAAGCGCCGGCGAGTACAACCGCTGCAGCTATATAAATCCCTATGGATATCCCGACAGCCAGGAACGTGCCAGTTTGTATGCTCTTGCCTGCATCCTTAAGGTCGCCGGACATGTTTACCCCCTGGGTGAAGCCTGTGACTGCGGGGAAAAAGATGGCGAAGAGAATCCAGAAGTCGGGCCCGCCTGCCGGTGCGGCCCAATTCTGGCTAAGCACCGGGGCGCTCCAGTGACCTATTCCACCTGCGAAGAAAGAAAAAAGAGCCCCCGCCAGCATGGCCATCACCAAGTACTGCAGGCGAACCGCCCAATCTGTACCCAGCCAGGCGAAGAAGAGAAGAAACAATACAGCCAGCCCGGCGATCATCTGGGACAGGCCCTGGCTGCTTTTAGCAGATAGCATCCCGCTGACGGTCTCGCCGAAACCGATGCAGTAAAAGGCGATAGAAACCGACTGTGCAAGGAACAGGACAATGCCGATCGCGCCGCCGAACTCCACTCCAAGAGTCCGTGAGATCAAATAATAAGGGCCTCCTCCTTTAACCTTTAAGTTCGTTGCTATTGCAGCGAGTGAAACGCTGGTGAGAATAGAGAGGAGGCTGCATAGACCAATGATTGCCAGTGCATGTCCTAATCCTGCGCTGCCGATGACATAGCCCAGGCGCCTGAAAAGGATGATTCCAAGGATCGTAAGGATGCTCGGCGTAAAAACGCCGGCAAACATTCCAAGGCTGGCCTTTGCGGGTTTAGAATCCGACTTCACTTGGGATCTTGTTTCTCCCATTCGTTTGTACACCGGCAGTCATCTGAGATTTCTAATCGAGTTAGTCGTCTATCCCAATCTTGTCCTGTTTCTTTTCCTGAAGACTTTGGATTAGCGATCTCAGGCAAGAAGTCCGGCTTCCTTGTAAGCACGAAGCGCGCCAGGATGCAGTGACACGCCGCCCATCTGCAAGGCAGCGGCTCCTTTCACACGCAGGGGCTCGTAGAGATTGGCCAACCCCTTGAACAGAGGATTCATGCGGGCGAGTATGTCGGAGTTCTCAATCATCGTTTTTACCACGACATGGACGGAGTCTTGAGTTACCCTTTCGTGGGTTACCAGGACGTTGACGACGGCAATCTGCGCGATGTCTTCTGCAATACCTCGAAGTGCCCCTTTTTTCATCGTGATTTTTTGGTAGCAGGAAACCTCGGACAATATCTTGTCAATTTGCCCGGAGGCATAAGGAACGACGCGTACGTCGACACGCTCGCTCAAGTCCGTCATTACTGTATTCGGGATTGGGGTTTGGAACTGTGCATCGATTTCGCCTGAGACGAGCGCGTCGGCCCCTTCAGGAAAGTCGAGATAGACAGGGGTAAAATCGCTAAACGAAATTCCCAGCACCTCGAAGATTGTGTGCACGTGGCGGGTCATGCCGCTTCCCTTCGGTCCTACTGCAATGCGCTTCCCTTTGAGATCCGGGATGGTCTTGATGGCAGAATTGGCGAGCGTGATGAAAAATATTGGACCTGAATTGGTTGGAGAGGCCATGCACAGGGCGATCTTGTGATCGAAAGGAAGACTCCCATCTTTCGCCAGCCCGATCCAATTTGAGGCCATGAAGCCGAACTCGATTTCACCGGCATCCAGGCGGTTGGCATTATCCACGCTTGCAAGGTTGGTCTCAACCACCTTCGCTTCTCCGACCGAACCCTCGCGATTTAGGAGTTCAACAATTGCTTCACCCTGAGTGTAAAAGGTGCCTCCAGCAGCAGATGTGCCGATTCTCAATGTCATTGATCAGCTCCCCTATCCGTTTGTAACGGTATGCTTTTGATGCTCCAGTGTAGTTAGCGGAAGGAAATTTTTTTTGACAGTGTCTTTCGTACAGGGCAAGGTTCCGCAACATTTAACAAATTCCGTCGTTGCTCTTCTGTTACTGGTTCATCCAGCTTGAATTTATATTCAAAAATTGTTTCATCAGGAGCGGCCCTGTTTAGATTGACTTCAGTGGTTACGCCCGCAAGGGGAATCCCCTGTTTGTCCGCGTGCCATCTAAGAGTGATGTTCATACAGCAAGCCAGGGCGGCTTCTAACCCCGATCCGAAATTATTCAGTCCAAGAAATCCTCTCTGATTGGCATCAGGTCACAACAAAGACCTGTCTACAGGACGAATCAGCAAGTCACCTTTAGTATAGTTGCAGACTAAAGATCAAAATGCGGTACCTGCTGTCATATGGGACTCAGCACCGCAAATACCTCAATTATTTCTTCGGATCGGGGCTAATAAATCATGGGGTCGAAAGCCTAAGTTGGCACCGCCTTTGTCGCTTGTAGTATCGGAGAACGCTTTCTGGCTTCCATTGGTAAAAAGAGTCTTATATCGACTCTCGTCGCTGCTGCTCACGATCATCTTTTACTCCTTTGCTCTAGCATACATAAATTATAGAGATCACCCAAAAAACGAGAGCTGGGGGCCGGACGGTCTCTTGAAGGCTTCGGTTGAGAGGGTAGGGCGGCGGTTGATGATGCCTTCTTTGCGGCAGGCGGCGGAGAACATTGCCGCGATCTGCTTTGCATAGATTCCCTCACCCCTCATTCGAGAGCCGAAACGGGGGTCGTTGAGTTTGCCGCCACGAATCGCGCGGATTCGATTTAAGACCTTTTCCTTCCTATCGGGAAAATGCTGCGTCAGCCATTGCTCAAAGAGAATTTTTACTGCATGGGGCAGGCGAAGTATTGTATAGCTCGCGTACTGTGCTCCAGCATTTACCGCAGCGGTGATGATCGAGGGAATTTCGTGATCGTTTAGGGCGGGAATGATCGGGGCAACGAGGACCCCGGTTGGTACACCGGACTGGGCCAGTGCCTCGATGGCGGCAAGGCGGCGTCCTGGTTGCGAGGTGCGTGGTTCCATGATCCGGGCCAGATCACCGTTGAGTGTGGTGACGGAAAGAAGTACGGCCGCGGCCTGATAGCGCGCCAGCTCCTTTAATAGGTCAAGATCACGAGTAACCAGATGGTTCTTTGTAATGATGAATACCGGGTTTCGAAACTCCACCAGGACCTCGAGGCACCTCCTCGTCAATTGCAAACGTCTTTCCACTGGCTGGTAGGGGTCGGTAACGCCGCTCATGGCTAGCGCTTGCACCTTCCAGTTCGAAGATGACAGTTTCTGGCGCAGCAGCTCAGGCGCATCCTCCTTAACCAGGATCTTCGTTTCGAAGTCGAGTCCCGCTGAGAAGCCCAGATATTCGTGGGTGGGTCGGGCGTAGCAGTAAATGCAGCCATGCTCGCACCCTCTGTAAACGTTAATGCTTGCGTCGAAGCCCACGTCGGGGCTTTCGTTGTAGGAAATGATCGAGCGGGAGGTGTCCTTGAGAAACGCCGTGTTGGGAGCGTGATCGTGTTCGCGGTCAGGCTCAAAAGATATGGGCTCGAACCGGTTGGGTGGGTTTTCAGTTGCGCCCCGGCCATGAATAGGAGGCTGATTTACCATAGTGCAGGACCTTCGCCGCATTTTCGCTTTCACCATTGAAAAAGTCAAGAATTTTGAGGCTCTTTTGCGAAAAGTGTGGTTCCATGAGGTGAGAACCCCAGTCCTGGCAAGAAATTGAGCGTGCTCTTACCCTCCTTCGCAGAAAGCCACGGGCGTAAGCTCGTGGGGCTCCACAGGAGCTGCCATCCCTTCGCTTCAGTGGTCCCTCGGCGGGAAGCCTTAGCTGCTCGCCTCGGGCAGCCTCGAAACTCGCTCTGCTCAAACACTCGATGCTGCTTTTCCTCAGCTTCTCAGAGGCTGCCAACGCCTCAGAACCAATCTTTCGCTCAGGCACGCCAGCTCCCTTTGCATCGGGCGTGGGCTGAGGGGGCTTGCTGAGCGAAACACCAGAGGTAGACAGCCGCAAGTGCACGGTCAG
>JAZFYO010000464.1:0-5460 GCA_036443615.1 Binatia bacterium
TGATTACGATGCCTTGGCAGAGCTCGCGCGACAACATCGACCCCGGTTGATCATAGCCGGGGCAAGCGCCTATCCCCGAATTATTGACTACGAGAGATTTCGGGAGATCGCTAACGAGGTGGGTGCCTTTCTCATGGTGGACATGGCCCATATTGCAGGTCTGGTGGCTGCCGGACTGCACCCAAGCCCCGTTCCTTTCGCCGATTTCGTGACGACGACCACGCACAAGACCTTGAGGGGACCTCGGGGAGGCATGATCCTTTGTCGGGAAGAGCACGCCAAAGCAATTAACAGTAAAGTGTTCCCCGGACTTCAGGGAGGACCCCTCATGCATGTCATCGCGGCCAAGGCGGTCGCCCTAGAGGAGGCCTTGAGGCCAGAATTCAAGCGATATCAGGAGCAGATTGTAAAGAATGCCAAGGCCCTTGCTCATGCATTGATGGACAAGGGGTTTCGGCTTACCTCTGGGGGAACGGATAACCACCTCATGCTGATAGATTTACGCCAGTCTGAAGTGACGGGGAAGGTAGCCCAGGAGACCTTGGATCAGGCACGGATTACGGTCAATAAAAACACGGTCCCCTTTGAGACTCGCTCGCCTTTTGTGACCAGCGGTATCCGGATTGGGACTCCGGCAGTTACGTCTCGCGGGATGAAAGAAAAAGAAATGGCTACTATTGCGGACTTCATATGGCGTGCCTTGGATCATGTGGGGGATGACAGCGCGCTCCGATCCATCAGCGATGAAGTACGTGATTTCTGTAAGAACTTTCCGGTTTATCCTCACAGGATGGCAAAGAGCAGAGAGCTAAGCGCAAAGCGCATAGAGCGGCAAGCAGCTAGCAGAAAGCAGTAGGCAGCAAAGAGCAGCAAGCAGCTAGCAGAAAGCAGCTGGCAGCAAAGAGCAGGAAGCAGCGAGCAGTAGGCAGTAAACAGCAAGCAGATAGCAGTAGAGAACAGGACTGAGTTATGAGTACGATCAGCGCTATGCGCTTAGCGCCATGCCCTTAGCGATTCACAAGCCTATGCGTAGTGAACCAAAAAGCAGAGAAGAGCCAGATGACTAACTATTTCACCGGGCGTCTAGCGCGGAGGTTTTTTTGTAAGGAGAGAATGACGTGAAGTGTCCCTTCTGTCACGAATTGGACAATCGGGTTATTGATTCCCGGCTGAGCAAAGACAACGGGATGGTTCGCCGACGCCGAGAATGTTCTAAATGCAGTCGTCGCTTTACCACCTACGAAAGGGTTGAAGAGACCATGCCTTTGGTGGTGAAGAAAGACGGACGGCGTGAAAATTATAATCGCCTAAAAGTGGTCAACGGTCTCAAGCGTGCATGTGAAAAGCGTCCTGTAAGCATCGATACCATTGAGGCCATCGCAGACCGGATTGAGCGGGGACTGCAGGAACGAGGGGAGAAAGAGGCGTCCAGTTCCGTCATCGGGGAGGCTACGATGCGGGAGCTCCACGATGTCGATCAGGTGGCCTATGTCCGTTTTGCTTCCGTGTACCGCTCCTTCAAAGATATCGGCGAATTTATGGTAGAACTCGAGGAATTATTGAAGGAGCGCAAGAGATTACCTGTTGGAAAGCCGGGGGGGCGGGTGCAGAAAAAGGGGGAGGAAAATCGGATGCCTTAATGGGAGATGGTCCTGATGAACGATATATGCGCATGGCGTTGCGCTTGGCCCTCAAGGGTATCGGTAGGACGAGCCCTAACCCTATGGTGGGGGCGGTTTTGGTGCGAGGTGGCAGGGTTGTCGGTTCCGGCGCCCATCGGCGAGCCGGGGGCGACCATGCCGAGATCGCTGCGCTTAAACAAGCAGGTAAACGAGCCCGTGGGGCGACCCTAGTCCTCAACCTGGAGCCCTGCGACCATCAAGGGAAGACTCCACCTTGCACACTTTCCCTGATTCGGTCCGGTGTCAGGCGGGTGGTGGCCGGGATGCTGGATCCGAATCCCCTGGTGTCCGGAAAGGGAATTCGCAGGCTCCGGCGAGCGGGGATCCAGGTCCGTGTAAACGTTCTTGAGAAGGAGTGTCGAAGGCTTAACGAGGCCTTCATCAAGTATATTACTCGCCGGCTCCCACTGGTCACCCTCAAATTAGCTGCATCAATTGATGGAAGCATTGCCACCTCGACTGGCGATTCACGATGGATCACGGAGGAGGCTGCGCGGAGATACGTCCACCAGCTGCGTAATCAGGTTGATGCGGTCCTTGTCGGCGTCGATACCGTGATTGCCGATGATCCGAGATTAACTTGTCGTTTAGCCGGTGGCCGCGATCCGTTAAGAATTGTGTTGGATAGTCATCTCCGCATTCCCTTGACTGCTAGGCTATTTCACCAACGGGGTTCTGAGAAGACGATTGCGATTGCCGGCGTTCGTGCGTCGAAAAAGAAAATACAGGCAATCGAGGATTTTGGCGCGCAGGTCTGGTCGATACCGTTGCGTGGAAGACGAATACCCTTAAAAGCTCTCTTAAAGAGATTAGCCAAGATGGGTTTGCTCAGCATCATGATTGAGGGAGGATCAACCACAGCGGCTCGTGCCTTGGCGGAGGGGGCAGTGGATAAGGTGCTCTTTTTTTATGCCCCCAAGATCATTGGAGGGGAAGGCAAGCACATGATCGGAGACCTGGGAATTAAAAAGATGAGCCGCTGCATGAAAATCCAGGATGTGGAGATCGAGAGATTCGGGCATGACATCTTGGTCTCGGGATACCTCCGAAAGCCAAGAGCTAAGAGCAAAGCGCAGAGCGCTAAGAGTTGAGAGTCCAGAGCCACAATTTCAGGCCCTTAGCTCTGAGCTCTGGACTATAAGCTGTATTCCGTAGTGTGAGCTGATTGCTGAATGCTAAGTGCTGAGGGATGAGGACTGAGTGCTAAGAGCCAGTAGAGGACAGATGGCAGGTGGCAGATTGCAGCTAGTTGGATGGCTGATGGCTGCCTGCTGCCTACTGCTCGCTGCTCCTTGACCGTCTAACTATTTCACGGGGCTCTCTGCTCACTGGTTTATTATGTTTACAGGTCTCATTGAGGATTTAGGTGAGGTTTACCGCTGGCAGGTCAGAAAGCGGGCGGGTCGGCTGACTTTGAGGACTGCTCTGCCCCTGAAAGAGATCCGTGTGGGTTCGAGCCTCGCAATAAACGGGACTTGCCTGACTGTAGTAGAGAAGTCGAGGGGCCGCATCACCGTGGATGTCTCCCCCGAGACCCTGCAACGGACCAACCTGAATAAGATTGAAGCGGGAGACCCTGTGAACCTGGAGCGGCCTCTTCGATTGATGGATCGACTTGGAGGTCATTTGGTCACTGGACATGTGGATGGGGTTGCAGTCACGGAGGATATTAAAAAGATAGGGGAATTTACTTTCTTTTTATTCCGAGTCTCCGCCCCAATGTACAGGTTGCTTGTCCCCAAGGGGTCTGTTGCGGTAGATGGTATCAGTTTGACTGTTAACGAGTGTAAGAAACGGTGTTTTTCTGTCGCAATTATTCCCTTCACGCTGAGGCACACTAATTTGCACCGACTTAGGGTTGGTGATAGAGTCAACATCGAGACTGACTTGATTGGTAAGTACCTTCAGCAGCTACTAAAAGTCGGGAAAACAAAGAATGCTAGGTCTCTCAGGCATATATATAGAACGTAGTTTGTATTAGGACTTGGATGAGATCGATAACCACTTCCACAATTGAAGAAACCTTAGAATCCTTTCGTGACGGTCAGATGGTGATGATCGTTGACGAGGAGGCAGCGGATAGTGAGGTTTTTCTTTGCGTGGCTGCTGAGAAGATAACCCCGGAGATCGTTAACTTCATGCTCGTCAACGCCCGTGGGGTAATCTATCTTGCTTTGACTGAAGAGAGGATGAAAGAGCTTGGAATTGCTCCATTGCAGCAACCGAGCAGCTCTATAGGGAGGAATCCTGTTGGAGTCCCCTTCAGTGCCAAGGCCGTTATTGGTTTCGGGGTTTCTGCTATGGGCCGGGCTGAGACCATCAGGGCAACGGTTAATGAGAAGGCAAAGCCCAGCGATCTTACGGCGCCAGGTCATGTCCTGCCTGTCCAGTCTCGGAACGGTGGGGTCTTAGTGCGGTCCGGCCACATAGAGGCGTCCGTAGATTTAGCCAGACTCTCTGGCCTTCAACCCACAGGGGTCATCTGTCAAATGCTACGGGACAACGGCTCCATAGCGCATATGAGCAATCTGAAATCATTCGCCCGCACCCACAAACTCAGAATCGCCTCTATCGTTGATCTGATCGCCTTTCGCCTGCGCAGTGAGTGTTTGGTGAAGCGGGCAGGGGAATCAGTTTTTCCTACCATCCGTGGGGGGAATTTTAAGTCGATTGTCTATAAGAACAACGTCGACACCGTTGAGCATATGGCCCTTGTCAAAGGAGACATCCGGGGAGAAGACAGTGTTTTAGTCCGTATGCACTCCGAATGCCTGACAGGCGACGTCTTCAGTTCGGAGCGTTGTGACTGCGGGGGTCAGATCCTTCAGTCTCTTAAGATGATAACCAACGAGGGGAAGGGAGTTCTCGTCTACATGCACCAGGAGGGGAGAGGTATCGGCCTGACAAATAAGATCAAGGCCTATGCCCTCCAGGATAAAGGCCTGGATACGGTGGAGGCTAATCTAGAGTTGGGATTTAAAGAAGACCTGAGGGATTACGGGATTGGCGCACAAATTCTACGAGATTTGGGAGTCCAGAAGCTGCGTTTGTTGACCAATAACCCGCGTAAGATAGTTGGCTTACAAGGCTACGGGCTAGCTGTCTCAGAGCGTGTCCCCCTGGAGGTAGAACCGCACAAGACCAACATCGAATATCTTCGTACCAAGCAGGAAAAGTTGGGGCATCTATTCACCAAACTGGGCGCCAATCCGGAGAAGTAAGAGAGAGGCGCAGTGCCTCAAGGCAAACTACAAAATGCAAATTGAAAAATTCCAAATCAATGAAAGAGACAAGCAGGAACTTAGCATTTTGCACTTTGCAATTTTCATTCTGCAATAGGTATTTGTGGCTAGGGTGATCGAAGGGAAACTTGACGCACGCAAAATGAAGGTCGGTATCATTGTGAGCCGCTTCAACAACTTCATCACAGAAAAGCTTCTAGGGGGTGCCATGGAGGCCTTGAAGCAACATGGGGGAGAGGACGAGAATATCGATGTGGTTCACGTACCGGGTGCCTTTGAGATTCCATTGTTTGCCCACAAGATGGCTGCCAGCGGCAAATACACCGCCCTGGTCTGTCTGGGTGCTGTGATTCGTGGCGAGACTCCCCACTTTGAATATATTTCCGCAGAGGTCAGCCGGGGGATTGCCAACGCTATGATAGAGCACCGTATTCCCATCGCCTTCGGTGTTCTTACCACCAACACGCTGGAACAAGCCGTGGAGCGGTCCGGTACAAAGATGGGCAATAAGGGATATGAGGCAGCCCTGACAGCCA
>JAZFYO010000465.1:0-3184 GCA_036443615.1 Binatia bacterium
CAGTTCGTAGGCGCGCATCGAGATTGCCAGGTCTGCGCATCCGAGGCCGTTGTTGTTCTTGTGATAGGTGATCTGATCATCCCTGGTGCGTCCAGGATGCTTACCCGCTGCTAGCTCGCCAAGTTCATGGATGTCTTCTAGCTTAATTAGTCCTTTTTCCATTGGCTCGAAGAGGTCCCCCTGCTCCTCAGAAATCAGCGATTCACGCAGATTGGTTACGATAACGTCCGCCCTGGCCGCCGTCGTATCGTCAACCTCCCGCCGGCGACTCTTCAGAAATCCACCCTTTACCAGAGCTACGTTTGAGCCAATGATCCCCGTCACATGCTGGCCTGGCTCCAGCCAATCACCGTCGAACAAAGTCACGTTGGTGTTGGTCGCGCACACGATCACGTCGACACCACGAACAACATCGCGGGGTGAATCCACGGGCTTGATTTCAAGGCCAAACATCGGACCGTACTTTTCCGCAAACCGGCTACGGTTGCCAGGGTCGCGACTGTAGACTCTGACATGGGTAATGGCCCGCTCGCATTTAAGGGCGAGAAGCTGATTGGCCGCCTGGCCTGCAGAACCGAACAGACCAACTTTCTTCGCATCCTTTCGCGCCAGGTAGCGGAATCCCACGCCGCTAGTCGCCGCTGTCCTAAGGGCCATTACGCTGGTATAGCCAAGGGTTTTCTCGTTGACTTCCCCGATCAGGATCGCCAGAAGATGACCGCTGTTAGAGTCGTGCAATACGTGAATCGGATGCTCACGGTAGGGAATGATTTGATTGCTATCGAGCTGCCGCACCAGGTCGGCTCGAACCCCTGCCCCTATGACGCCGAGGCTATGGACGCCACCCGGGAAATTGCTCACACGTACCCCTGTTGGTGAGTGGACCCGACGTCTTGGAGCATTGATTACCGGGTATTCCGTGATCCCTCGGTACCCTTTCTCCACTACGTTGATCGCATCATTCATGCTGATGAGCCCCTTGAGGTCCTGGGGCCGTAACAAGAGAAAACCCATTTTTCATCCCTCCCGGTGGTTGGTTATCTCGACCCTCCGCTTTTCATTTTCGCCTTTTGCTCCCTTCATTAGGGATATGTGCTGTGATGGTTGCTGCAGTCCAGGACGGGGAAGACGGCAAAGTTTGGGATGAAGTATTCAAGCCCGCACCCTATTGATTGCCACCGCCATGAGCACATCGATAGAGTTGTCCATTATGCTTAGTATCTCCACCCGGTCCACAGGTTTTAGCGACATCTCAGCCATGTCAGTTCTCCTTTTGAAAAGAAAATAAAAAAAAGGTCGGCACACTCCGAGATTAAAAAATCGTAGAGCCGCCGGTTCTAGACTCTTCTTTCTATTTCCCACTCCGAAGAACCCTTGGGTTCCTTGGGTTGGGCCTCACATCGCGCAAGCTGCTTTGCCAATGGAGGAAGGCTCTTTAATTAGGTCAGGCCAATCGTCTTATTGGAAGTTGAGATGCCTGTCAAGCGAAACGACGGTGCATGATTTTAGTGACTTTTTGGACCGTCTAAGGCGTTATTATATAAGTGCTTCGGAGCTAGATTGGTTACAAGATGCAATTAATCGACGCTACAGTGCGATCCGCTGTCCAAATTTCAATAGCGCTGACCGCCACTCTCAGCTTTACTGTCCCTCCGGAATTTGGTAAAAGCGCCGCGCATTGCCTGCAAGGATCGCGGCTTTGTCTTTTTCCGTCAGACCCGGGTACTCCTGAACCTCCTCAATCTCATGCATGATGTCCTCGGGCCCGATCTCGTGCGGGAAGTCGCTGGCAAAGAGAAAATGAGAGTTCCCGGTCCGCCGGATCTGGTAATCGAGACCCTGTTCCCCGCCTTCACACCCCACGAAAATACGGTCGCTTTTAAAATAATCGCTCGGACTCCGCTCCATAGGCGGCCCTTTGTATCCTCCCCGCACATTGAGCTCGCCAAAGTAGTGGTGCGATCGATCCATCCGGTCCATCCAAAAAGTCGCCCAGGCTGCCCCGCCTTCTAGAAAGCCCACGCGCAGCCGTGGGAATTCATCGAACACGCCGTGATAGACCATCCCCGAAAAGGCGATGAGCAAAGAAAAAGGGTGCCCGAGCCCGTGAATGGGCACAAAGCTCTCAAAGGTGTCGAGCCCCATAGTGTGATGGCAGCCACCGTGGACCGCAAGAGCACAGCCTAATCTCTCAGCTTCCGCGTAAACGGGCCAATAGGTCTTGTGACCCAAGTCGAAGGGAAGCCCACGTGAGGGAAGCATGGCTCCGGGCATGCCTAGCTCCTTGACAGCACGGCGGAGCTCGGCGACAGCCTCATCCACGTCCTGCAAGGGAATCAGGGCCATCCCCTTAAGCCGCGGGCTTCTTTTCATGTAGCGGTCACAAAGCCAGTTATTATAAGCCCGGCTCACCGCGCACGCCCAATCGGAATGGGTGATATTTCCCATGGCTAGCCCAATGGTGGGATAGAGAAAGGCGTATTCAAAGCCCGCAATGTCAAGAAATTCAAGCCACTCGTCGGGCCCTACCCGCTTGCCTCCGCCAAATGCCCTTTCGCTGCGCTTAAATGTGGCCAGGTGGAGAAAGTCCAGCGTGGGAAAGACGTTGCCCAGGACGTTGCGGATCGGCCCAATGATACCTCCGCGGACCTTACCACTCCGGTAAGGCTCCTCCAGATAGTCGAGTAACGTCTCATCTTCCATGACGTGCCCATCGGCATCGATGATCTTCATTTCCATAATGACCTCCAAACAGGATATATTGTTGGGATCCGACGCGCAGGCGTCCATTTGACCGAACCATCTCTAAACGGAACGGGTTTGTCAAACTAAATAGCTTATTTGTGGACTGCCCTTGGAAGACCCCTGAGATGCTATTCATGAGATGTCATTTAAGCGGCACTTCTTCAGGGGCGAAAATGAGTCAATTCTAAATGGGCTGGAACCCGCTCCGGGCTTGGGTTAGCTGCGTATTGGACCGCTAGGACTCAATTAAAGAGCTATTGAATTGCGTCCTACGCACCGTAGACGGAACCGGCGGCCCGATGTGGACCGCCTCTTGTCAAATTTCTAGGACTTGGGCCGGTCAGGCAGACTTCCCAGCCAAGGCATGTGCAGGAGTAAACGGATTACACGCCCCTCCGGATCGAGGTCCCCCGGAGAAAGAGATTACTTTTGACCCCTC
>JAZFYO010000466.1:0-2754 GCA_036443615.1 Binatia bacterium
GAGGGGCCTAAAAGATAATACGGTGGGTTTTTGTATGAAGCTGATAATGGTTCTGGTTGTTCCGCTTCTCGCGATGCCGACGGGATCTATGGGATGGACAGCCACAACCGATATGTTATCCGGAGGATTGGGGGCCACTCGAGCGCAAAATACAACCAAACAAGGCAAAATTTTTCTTCTAGGTTAGCTTTTTGGATTTGGGTAAGTGGATATGTGACTGCATAAAACTGATGGAGACCCAACACGTATGACATTATGGGTAAAAGGGACTTAGATAGCGTAAGGGTATGGCTAGGTAACTACTGTAAGGAAGATCCGGACAAGAACTTTGAAGGGCAGCCAGAATTTTATAAAAGGTAGAACTTCTTCCGTGAGGAGTTCTACCTTTTTTGTTTTATGGAGATGGGTCATCACCCATTCGGCATGGTTGGGTTTGAAATGAAGCACAGATTAACTTTGCACCAGCAAGCAGGGCTGCCTCCAGTTGACTTTTAAAGCGTTTTACCGCAAGTGTATCGGGACCTATCAAGTTTAGGAGGTGCTTGTCGTGAAAATTCTTCGCTTCAACGATGACTGTATTGGGGTGCTGAAGAACGGAAGTCATGTCGTGGATGTCAGCGGAGCCATAAAATATCGAACAGAGAAGGGACCCCAGAGGGTGATGGAAGAGGTCATAGAGGAATACGAGACCTACAGGCAGGAGTTTGACCGAATTGTCGCACGGGAAAGTGGATTTCCGTTGAGTAGCGTTAAGCTCCTGGCGCCCATCGCGAGGCCCAGCAAATGCCTGGCGGCCTTTGTCAACTTCCTGGATAGGCCTGACCGCACCGCGGAGAGCCTCCCCAACGAATACTTTTACAAGGCCCCGGAACTGCTCGGCCCTGAGGGGACCGTAGAGCTATTGGATATTCCCGCTGTAATGGTTTACCAGGCAGAGGCCGAGCTGGCCTTCGTCATGGGCAAGAAGGCCAAGAACGTGCGAAAAGAGGATGCCATGAGCACAGTCTTCGGCTACGTGCCCTTCTTCGATATCTCGGCCCGAGGACTGGCCCGACGCACCCAGTTCGTTCCGAAGGGTCAGGACACCTATTCCCCCTGTGGGCCATGGATCACCACCAAGGACGAGGTTCCAGATCCCGATAACCTCGTCGTAAAATCATGGGTTAACGGGGAGGCACGGCAGACCTATAATACCAAGCACATGGCTCACAAGATCTCGGATCAGATAGCCTGGCTGAGCAAATACGTCCTGCTTCAGCCCGGAGATGTGATCGCCACGGGGACCTACCATGAGGGACTTGGCCCCATCAACGGCGGAGACGTTCTTGAAATTGAGATTGAGAAATTGGGCAAGACCAAGTTTTTCATCAAGGGGTATGGCCCGCGCAAAGATACGGAGTGGCTACCGGGTGTCTCCCAACCCCCAAAACCCAGTGGGATGATGACTAAAGTTTAACAGGCTTTTTTTCTCTCACCAGTGCGATCAGGCAACCGTACAGGATGAGCGGTATCGTAGAGGTCAAGGTCATTGTCAAGATCATGTCGCCGGTCCCTGTAATAAGTCGAGCGGCAACAAGAGGTGCTGCGAACGCAGCCACGTAATGCATGGACATCACCATCCCTGTGGCTGTCCCTACAGACTCGGGCGAAACCGAGTCCTGTGCGAGCGCGACTACCAGAGTGGGAACGGTGGACTTAAAGATTCCGTAGATTAGTAGTCCTACTGCAAGCGCTCCGGGGGATACAAGCAGGTAATAGACCACAAAGGCGGCCAGCGCTCCGGGGTAAGCGGTGTAGAGGATGACAGCCTTGCGGCCGATTCGGTCAGACAATGCTCCCAGTAAAAGCGCGCCAATCATCGGGGTTGCTCCCCAGACTGCCATCACAAAACCCGTCTCCTGCAGGGTCAACTCTTTGACTGTTCTGAGAAGGGTGGGCGTCCACGAGGAGGTGCTCCAAAAAACTGAGCCGCCGATCAATTCCGCCAAAGCGAGAAGCACAATGCTGCGGTTTACCGCCCGTGTGTAAGGGACCAGGACCTGTGTGGTCTGTCGGTTAGGACTCTTCACGACGATAATTTGCAGTACCGTGATTAGCATTCCAATAAAGCCCAGGGAGAAAAATGCGGCCTGCCAGCCGGCTTTCGCAATGATGGAGCTGGCAAGGATCGGCCCGACGAGACCGCCTGTACCGTATGATACCGAGACTAAACTGGCCCCTAGGCCTCTCCTGCCCGGTAAAAGGTCGGACATCAGGCTGTATAGGGAGGGAGTGATAATCCCGTATCCGAGCCCAGCAAACCCGAGGAGTCCCAGCGTCAGGGCATAGCTGTGGCTCAGACCTGAAAGCGCAAAGCCCAGTGAAAGCGAAGCAACCCCCACGACGATCACGGTCTTCCTCCCTATTTTATCCGAGATCCTCCCGGCGACGGAGCTGGAAACCATCGCGACGATAAAGATAACCGAGAATAGACTCCCTGCCTGTATCTCAGAGAGGAAAAGGGTTTCCCTGATTTCGGGAAGAGAAATTCCCAAAGTCGCAACCGTCATGGACGGTATCAAGCTGGCCAAGGGCGCAATCGCTACAGTGGACCTATCGTATGTTGAATGTTTAGGCACGGCTGCTTCGCTTGGAAAGTTCCTCCTGCTTGAATACAATCCATTTGGATTTCGCGTTCAAATGGGCTTATAACAATCCAAGCAAGTCCTGTCGAACTCATTGTTGGAAAAATGACGTCAACTATCTTGATTACAG
>JAZFYO010000467.1:0-4300 GCA_036443615.1 Binatia bacterium
GAGGACTGGCAGGTGGCTCTGTACGAGAAAAATGGCAAGCAAACTTTTCAATTCCGGTTAGAGCTTGAGAACGGTTCTCCAGGGCAGGAAGAGATCCGGAACCGAGTCCTCGCTGCAATTGAAAGTAATCACAAACTTGCTTGGAGCGCATATAAGCAGAAGCTTGCAGATGTAGAGTTTGTCTTCCTCGCCAAGGGCACCTTGAGGAAGGGGAGGAAGATTCTTCGTCTCGTGGACGAGCGTGGGTTTACTAATAGTCCATAGTCGGTGGCAAAAATGAAACATGCAATTTTCTGTGATTTCGATGAGACCATTACGCGCACGAACGTTACAGACGCTGTGCTGGAGCGATTTGCTGAACCCCGATGGCTCGAGATCCAGGAGGATTGGCTGGCAGGAAAGCTGAGTGCCAGAGAGGTGCTCGAGTATCAGATGCCCCTGGTGACGGTCTCCCCGGAGGATTTGGATGCCTTTGTTGACTCGATCGAGGTGGATCCCTTCTTTGCTGAATTTGTCCAGTTGTGTGCGCAAAATGATGATTCACTCTATATTCTTAGTGATGGCTTTGACTATTGGATTGATCGGATCCTTCGGCGAGCCTTGTCAGCCTATAACGGTACGGTGAAAAAAATATCGGTCTTTGCATGCGGCCTGAGGGTGAAGGATAACAGGCTCGATATCTCTTTCCCTTACTTTCCCCAGGGCTGTATGCATGACTGCGCCACGTGTAAGCCTTCACTATTTAATGAGCTGAAGCCCTTCGCAGAAAAGACGATCGTTATCGGCGACGGGGTATCCGACCTTCTTCTCGCCAAAGGCGCAGATCTGGTCTTGGCGAAGGACGGACTCAGGGAGTTCTGTCAAAAGGAGGGGGTCCTTAACCAGGAATATAATGATTTTTCAGATGTGATCCGGATCATCGGTGACTTTCGAGAGATGAACATAAAAGACAACTTTGGAGATTCACAATGATTGAAAGCCAACTACGCGAGCTGGAGGCCCAGTATTGTTCTTGGGGAGATGCGGTTCACTCCGCTGAGTTACCCAAGATTTTTGATAGCTGTGAGGGTAGTTTTCTCTATGACTCCAAAGGGACACCCTACCTGGACCTCCAGATGGCCTCGGCCACAGCGAGCTTCGGTTATCGTAATAAACGGCTCACACAAGCCCTGAAGGAACAACTCGATCGCCTCCCTCAACTCGGGAGCCATTATCTCTACACAGAGAGGATTGAGGTCTCGGCCCGCATTGCCCAGCAGTGTGAAAAGATCTTCCATAAAAAGGGAAGGGTAATTTTCAATGTGGGTGGTGCCGGGGCGACAGAAGATGCGATGAAGCTCGTGCGCAATTACACAAAAAAGAACTCAGGCTTTGCCTTCATGGGGGGGTATCATGGACGTAGCCTGGGGGCTTCTTCAATCACCTCCAGCTATCGCTATCGACGGCGCTATGGCCACTTCGGTGATCGCGCGCACTTCATACCCTACCCTTACTGTTTCCGCTGTTTCTATGAGATGAAGCGCGAGGACTGCGGACTATACTGCCTCAAGCAGTTTCAGAAATGCTTTGATACCGAATACTACTCGTTCTGGGATCCCAGGGCCGGAGAATGTGAGTTCGGTGCCTTATATATGGAGCCCATTCAGGGTACCGGAGGCTACGTGATTCCACCCAAGGAGTACTTTGTCGGGCTCAAAAAGACCCTTGAGGAGCGTAAGATTCTCCTGGTTGATGATGAGGTCCAGATGGGCTTCTTCCGCACGGGAAAGTTCTGGGCCATCCAACACTTGGGCATAGCTCCAGATATTCTACTCTTCGGCAAGACCCTGACCAACGGTCTCAACCCCCTTTCGGGGCTCTGGGCCAGCGAGGAAATAATTGGCCCTGATGTTTTCCCCCCTGGCTCGACTTATTCAACCTATGCCCCCAACCCCCAGGGGTTGGCAGTAGCCCTGGAGGTTTTAAAGCTTCTCGAGGGGGAGGACTATGAGAAGAAGGTGACTGAGAAAGGACAGTACTTCCTGGGGCAACTAAAAGAGTTACAAAAAAAGCATCCAGGAATTATGGGCAACGTGGAAGGACTGGGCTTAGCCCTGAGAATAGAGCTGTGCCAGGAGGACGGAATCACGCCGAATCCGGCATTGGCCCAAAAGATCTTCCAGGAGGGGCTAAAGGGCGATCTCAAGAAAAACGGCAAAGACTATGGATTGGTCTTGAATATCGGCGGATACTTCAAAAACGTCTTCAGCCTTTCTCCGTCCTTTGAGATCAGCAAAGAGGAAATCGATTTAGCCGTAGAATTCTTCAGTGAGTTGATGGCTAGAGGGCTAAACTAAACACCATCGAGAACTGAATTCCATAACCCCTTTTCAATTTCCTTTTATCTATTCACTAGTTACAGATCGCATTTATCCGTCTACGCAGAAGACCACGGGCGGCCTACTCCGCCGTAGTAGCCTATGGCTATGAAGGCTGGATGAGTCGCGGGATGAATGCGTTGGACGGATCCTCCGTAGCTCGAAGAGCGAAGGAGGGTGAGTTGCTTCGGCGAATTCCGCCGAAGAAATTAGCGATAGCACGGGCGTAAATCCGTGGAGTTTTATGGTCATTGACCTTTCGGGAAGGGTGGCTCTGGTGACGGGAGGCTCTCGGGGTATAGGCAGGGCTATAGCCCTTGCGATGGCGCAGGCCGGAGCCGTAGTTATAGTCAACTATAATGAAAGCGAAGGCATGGCCAACGAGGTTGTCCAGGAGATAGAAAACAAGGGAGGGAAGGCTTTTGCCTGTAAGGCTGATGTCGGCAGTGCTGAGGAAGTGGGGGCTATGGTCGAGGAAATTCTCTCTCGGTTTGGCAACCTCGATATCTTGGTCAACAATGCCGGTATTATCCGCGACTTCCTGCTCATTCAGACGGCAGAGACTGATTGGCAGGAGGTTCTAAGAATCAACCTGAGCGGTGTGTACCACTGCTCCAAATCGGTGGCTAAGGGAATGGTGCTCAGGCGATGGGGGAGGATCATCAATCTGAGTTCCGTCGCGGCCACGAACCCCGGTAAGGGACAGTCCAATTACGCGGCATCCAAGGGGGCGATCAACGCCTTCACTCGCAGTCTGGCATGCGAGTTAGGTCCAAAAGGAATCACCGTCAATGCCATTGCTCCGGGATTGATCGAGACCGACATGACGCAAAATATTTTTCCTTTTACTGAGGGGTTTGTACGTGAGAGGATAGCCCTTCGTCGTTCAGGGAGGCCTGAGGACGTGGCCCCTTTGGCAGTCTTCCTGGCCTCGGAGAGGGCAGGGTACATTTCAGGTCAGGTAATTACTGTGGATGGAGGAATTATCTAGCGGATAGTTAGGTTTTTCTCCTAAATATGCCATTTGCTATTTGCCATATGCTCTGTTAGTAGAGGGGGATTCAATGAATCAGTAAGCAGAAGATAGAAACAAGAGGTGGACTAGGGCTGAGGTCGAGACGGCCCTGAAGGAGATCCTCATCGATGCCCTGGACGTCGACGAAGGTCAGGTGAACCCTGAGGCTTCTCTTGTCCACGACCTTGGGGCTGAGTCCATTGATTTCCTCGATATCAGTTTTAGGGCCCAGCAAACGTTCGGCGTCGAGCTACCCAATAAGGCCATACAGGATAGGGCCATCAACTGGAGGAATCTCTCGGGACTTCACGAGATCCTGGAGGGTCGGTACGGAGCGAAGGTCACGCGCGAAGATATAAAGAGATTCCAGACCATGGGTATTCCGGAAGTCCTTGGTTGGCTTAAGGAAAAACAGGGAATCTCGGTGAAAAATGGCGACGCCGAGGAGATGGCAGGAGAATTAGCAGACAGGCTTGCCCATGAGGTCGAATCGATTGGTTTTAGGCCCTCTCTCATCGATCGCGAGGGCATTTCGAAACTGTTCCTTAAGAATCTCAACTCACCGCAGATCATAGAGGGAATGCTTCGACTTCTTCGAGTGGGGGCCTTGGTGGATTTCATAACTGCACGGGTTGGTGGGCAAACGCAGGATAGCAATGAACGGTGAAAAACAACCAGCAGGGGGTTACTAACCGCCTGTCATTAGTCAATGGTGATGCGATTGACGGATGACCGACTAGTGTGGACCATTGACGGGATAACTATTGGAGGGTTTTGTAGCACTGGTATCGGGGGGCTCTCGCGGTATAGGGAGGGCCATCTCTCTTCGTCTTGCCAAAGCCAAGCCCCACCTGTTTATTAACTTCTTCCAGAACCGGTCGGCAGCAGAAAAGACAGCAGAGGAAGCGGCCGCACTGGGAGCCACAGT
>JAZFYO010000468.1:0-2854 GCA_036443615.1 Binatia bacterium
GGAGCCCTGCCGTCAAGGAACGTGCCAAGCTCGGCCGCCGTGAAACGGAGACCCACATAGAATGAGCCAAACAGGGCGTAGACAGCACTGACCTCATCGAAGCGCATCTCGTAGACGATTTTCTTGAACTCCACCGGTTCATCGGCGAAGAGATCGACTCCCCACTCCCAGTCGTCAAAACCCATAGACCCGGAGATGATCTGCCTCACCTTGCCGGAGTACCGCCTCCCGACCAAGCCGTGCTCGTGCAGCATTCTCTGACGCTCCTTCATCGGAACCTGGTACCAGTTTTTCGTCTCCCCACGCTTTCTTCCCATGGGGTAGAAGCAGAGATGCCGGAGCGGGGGGATCTTGGGAAAAAGACGCGGCGCCAAGCCCTTGCGCTGCTCTGCCAGCACTTCCTCAACTGCTTGAGTCCATTCAGGGGTGAAAGGCTGAATCCCCTTTTCGTCAAGCTCCGTGTAGAGAAGACCCGTAGCCTGATATAGCCCCAGTTCCACAACCGACAGGTAGGAGGTCGTCTCCTCCAGGAATTCGGCGACCTTGAGGTTGGCCAGTCGGAGCTCTGCGTCGTTAAGCTCTTCAAGCGTGCGCCGAAAGTGAAGAACCATGAGATCTCCCTTGTGCCCCAGCAGAGAAAAGAAAGCGCTTTGTCCTTCTTCTCTCTGCTCCATCTCCTCCAGCAAGGCCCTTGTCTCCTCAAGGGCCGCTTGCCGATCAGCCGAGGGAAGGGCCTGCCAGGAAGACCAGTGAAACCGAAACATCTGGTGGAGAACATTCCACCCTTCTACAGTCAGCGGAACTGCAGGGATACCGTCCTTCTGACCCTTCAGCGTACTAACGACTCCTTTTTTCTTCATAATCCAGTCCTTAAGAGTTCGAAACTTATAGTTTTGCAGACTGAGGCCCGCTTTTCCAGTCTCTTTTAACCCGCTTCTCTACCTTGCTTCAACCTAAAGCGCCACTCTACCTCATAAAGGCCCACCCTTGCAATTTTGTCGGTCTTCCTTTATCAGGAAAAACCATGCGCCTGCTCGTCCTCTTCATAGTTCTCGCCTGCCAAATTGTTTCCTTGGGGGCCTCCCAAGCCCAGGCGCCCCAAGTCCAGGAAGTAGTGCTGGAAAACGGACTCAAGGTTCTACTCCTGGAAAACCACAAGAGCCCGGCTGTCACCCTTCAGGTCTGGTACCGCGTCGGGTCAAGAAACGAACTGGACGGCAAGAGCGGCCTATCCCACTTCTTGGAACACATGATGTTCAAAGGGACACCTACCGTTGGACCGGAAGAATACATGCGAATCATTGCCAAAAACGGCGGGCGGTCCAATGCCTTTACCATGCAGGACGCCACTGTTTACTTCGCCACAATGAGCCGGGAAAAAATCGGTGTCGCCATCGAGCTGGAGGCAGACCGGATGGCCAATGCCCTTCTTGGCGGAAACTCTTTTGACGCAGAGAAAAATGTCGTTTTTGAGGAGCGGAGGCTGCGGGTCGAGGACAGACCTTCTGCCGCTCTTCGCGAAGTCACCAGCGCAGCCGCCTACATGGTTCACCCCTACCGCCGTCCGGTCATCGGCTGGATGGAGGACATAAAGAACATGTCCCGTGAAGACCTAAAGAGCTACTACCGAACCTACTACGCCCCTAACAACGCCTTTTTGGTAGTCGTCGGAGATTTATCATCGAAGGAGATATTGACCAAAATCAAGGACACCTTTGGGAAGATTCCCCGAGGCCCCGACCCTCCGAAAGTAAAGATCAAAGAGATACCGCAGAGAGGCGAGAGAAGGACAAGCCTTAAAAAAGAGGCGGAGCTACCGCTTCTGCTGATCTATTATCATGTCCCAAACCTCAGCGATCCGGATAGCTTTGGTCTAGATCTCCTCACGGTGATCCTTGCCGGTAGGCGAAGCTCCCGACTCCATCTGGATCTCGTATACCGCCAGCGCCTGGCCCGCAGTGTGGACGCGGACTACAGCGGACTGTCAGTGGATCCACCGATCTTCTCTATATCTGCGCAGGCAATGCCCGGGAAGGATCCGGGCGAGTTGGAACGCGCGATCGATAAGTTGCTAACAAAGATCAGATCCGATCCGGTCACCGAGAGGGAACTTCAGAAGGCAAAAAATCAGATTGAGGCGGATTTCATCTTTGGTCAGGATTCCATCTTTGGCCAGGCCATGAGGATAGGCCGATATGAGATTGCAGCCGAATGGCGCCTCAAGGATCGCTACCTGGCGGGAATAAGGAAACTCAACGCTGCCGACATTTTGAGGGTGGCTAAAAAATACCTCGATCCCGACCGGCGCACCGTTGGCGTTCTGATTCCGACCAGGGAAGGGAACCGGTGAAAAGAATAATCTTTGTCTGTTTGTTGCTGTTCTGGGGTGTTGGGATTCCTTCCCTTTCGGAGACACGCGAATTACCCGGCAGGTCGGTGCTTGAGAACGGGCTCGTTCTCCTGACCTCAGAGCAAAGGGCCCTCCCCATGATCACGTTCCACCTGCTCATCAGGTCCGGCTCGCGTTTCGACCCAAAGGGACGTGAAGGGCTTGCAGGCCTCACCGCACGCCTTCTGACTTACGGGACGAGCAAAAGGACCGCCCTGGAAATCAGTGAAACCATGGACTTTATAGGAGCCTCGCTGACAACAAGGGGGCGCAGAGAGCTGGCAAGTATAAGACTGAATATCCTTAAAAAGGATCTCGATACCGGACTTCAACTGTTAGCAGAGATATTGACCGATTCGGTCTTTCCCTCGGAAGAAGTCGAAAGACAAAAAAAATCGGTCCTGGCGTCGATCAAGGCCAAGAAAGAAAATCCCAGAGCGATCGCCCGGGAAAAGTTCAGGTCAG
>JAZFYO010000469.1:0-2947 GCA_036443615.1 Binatia bacterium
CTTCCGGGGTATACCCGCTTCCATGACACGGACACTTAAACTTGTTCTCGCTCTCCTTCCAGTCCGGAGTACAACCCAGATGGGTGCAGCGGGCGTAGACGACGAACAGCCGCCCGGGGTTGCGAACCACCCAGATTCGAAACTGGTTCTGATATTTTGTCGTCACACCCAGAGCGAAGTCGGAAGGGAACCCGATTCGGAAAATCGTCTTCGGCTCGAAAAGTGTCCGAGGGAAGAAGAACCTCAAGAACATCAAGAAGTTAGCGGCGAGGTAAGTCCCGATGCACGCCCAGACGATCCGCCGGCGCAATCGTTTCACTTCCTCGGGAGCCTTCGAGGGTGCTGCCGCACCCGCGGTGTCCGCTTCCGCCAAACTCCGGGCCCCGAACAGGGAGCTCAAGATCGGCAGCCGTGAAAACATTCTTGTGAAGTTAAACAGACTTCCTGCCATGCCGGTCCATATCTTAAAGGTTAGTTATTGAAGTTGACGACCCCAAACGGAGAGTAAGTTGAACATTATAAGAGATTTCCCTAACCTTGGCAACTCCCTAAACGCCCTGAGGGATAATATTTTCTTATCCTGGCTTTCGCAGGGCCACAGAGAGGGTCCGGGGCGGGGAAGAGCAGCCTGGCCCTCCTCCAAGCCCTTCGAAGGAGCCTGGGGTCCACACTCAGCGGAAGCTTTGAGAGAGGTCGCCCCGGGTTGCAGCCATAACCATATCCGCTAAAGCCTTGATGAATTTCGGGGAATCGTTCAGGGCCGGCATCATGCCGAACTCAGCAATACCGGCCTCCTGGGCGATTTCGCGGCCCTCGATATCGACCTCTTTCAGTGTCTCAATGTGATCGGACACGAAGGAGATGGGTATCACCAGGACACTTTTTGTGCCTTGGCCGGCAAGCAAGCGTAGCGTGGATTCCAGCGTAGGTGCGAGCCAGCGCCCCGGCCCCACCCGGCTTTGGTAGCAGAGTGTATGCGGATATCCCCATCCACCGCATTTCATGACCAACTGCATGGTGGCCTCCGTCTGCTGTTGGTAGGGGTCTCCGGCTTCGATGACGCTGAGGGGAACTCCATGCGCGCTAAAAACCAGATGAACGCCGTCCTTATAGATTAGCTGATCCAGCCCGCATTGAACCTTTTCCACGAGGGCTTCCAGATAATTTGTGTCGTCGTAGAATTTCGGAACGATTCTCACCGGTACCGTTGTGTTTCTCTCCATCCTGGAAGCGGCGTATAATCGATTCCACTCGTTCAGGCTGCTGCCGGTAGTCGTCTTTGAGTATTGAGGGTAGAGGGGCAGCAGAACCAACTGTTCCAGGGATTCGGTCTCCAACTCCTTGATCGCTTCCTCGGTGAAGGGATGCCAGTATCGCATCGCCACTCTAACCTTAACCTTCGCCGGGCAGATCTTGGCCAACTCCTTCTCCAGAGCTGCCGCCTGCAGAAGGGTGAGATCTTTTAGAGGAGATTTGCCGCCGATGATGTCGTAATCCCTGGAGACCTTCTTCGCCCTCCAGGATGCCATCAGGCGCGCCAGAGGCTCGCGCGCCAGCTTGGCGAAAGGGAAGTCGATGATGTCGGGGTCGGAGAACAGATTATAGAGGAAGGGCTCCACGGCATCCAGAGAGTCCGGCCCGCCCAACTGGAACAGAACAACTCCGATCTTCTGTGAATTTCCCATGGGGCTCGAATTCTTCCCGTTATCCGGTATAGCCGGGAAAAGGGGCGCCATTTTAAAAAAACGCCGGGCACTCTATTGCTGTCTTACAAAGGAAAGTAACAGATTGCAATTCATTCGTACAGTCCTGCTCCCAGAATCAAGGTTGCACGGTAGCTCATAATTTCACCGCGATCGAGCGAGAGCAGGTCAAATCCGAACTTACATTCTAAACCGATACTTGAGTTCCGGGGAATAGCAACCTGCGATTGTGCGATCGATGGGAAATTCCAGCCGGAGAACTTTGTCGAGTCCCCTCTGGTGGAAGCGATTTTGCAAAGAACTAGAGTTTCTTACTTGATTTTTACCGCGAGCGCGCCGATAATCAATATAGACCTGTGCGGTGAACACTGTAGAGTGCGGGTCAAGGAAATTATTCAAAAGAGGTGACGCATGGCTCTTCAATTAACTGGTCAGGCCATCACAAAAGTGAAGGAAATCCTGTCCCAGCAAGATCCTCAACCCGCAGGACTGCGCTTCGGTGTGATCGGAGGCGGTTGCTCGGGGTTTTCCTACCAGATGAACTTTGAGAGTGAGCCGAACGGCATGGACCAGGTCTATGAATTCGACGGCTTGAAGGTTTTTGTCGACCAGACCTCCCTGATGTATCTGGATGGAACCCAGGTCGATTACGTCGATGGGTTGGAAGGTGCGGGGTTCAAGTTCGAAAACCCCAACGTTAAGTCCACCTGTGGATGTGGAAGCTCTTTCAGCGTCTAAGCGTTTTCTCGCCTTTTCTAATGATTTCATTGCATAAGCCGGCATCGGTGTGCCGGCTTTTTGCGTAGCGACATGCGACGAGGGCTGGAGCCTAAAGTTAACATAATATACCTTATCGGACGTTATAAATGGTGCTCTTGCTGTGCACCATTGCGCAGACCTGTTGTGGGCTGCAATGGCTTGACACGGCAGGGGCAGCCGTCTAAAATGAAAGATGATCACTATGCGTCTGTAACTATAAGAGTCCTTGGCGGTTAGCTGTTATGCTTTCCATTGCAAAGTTGGAGAGACGGAAACTTGAGGTAGTACGGGCTGTTGTGGCCGAGCACATTGCCACAGGGGTGCCCGTAGGGTCACAGACCATCAGCAAGCGCTCAGGGGGCCGTAGGGCGCATTTAAGCCCCGCCACGGTGCGGCACATCATGGCGGAGCTTGAGGAGACAGGATTTCTGTCTCAACCTCACGCCTCGGCTGGAAGGGTACCCACCGCCCTGGCCTACCGGCTC
>JAZFYO010000470.1:0-2461 GCA_036443615.1 Binatia bacterium
TGCGTCTCCTTCGCTGATCTCCGTTACGGGATAGTTTTTCAATACCCCTTCGGCACAGGCAGGAAAGGCCCCCGTGTGAAGGGGCAGCACCACATGCTGGGCAACCACCGCTCCCTGGCGGTTGAGGATGGCGCAACTGGCGTCCTGGGATTCGCGGATGATGGTGGAAAAGCCGGTGCGAAAGAGAGAATTCTGCATCTCCTGTACAATGCCGGCCAGGCACGTCTGAATCACCTGTAGCGTGATGGGATCAACTTGAGTCATATCCTTAACAAGCCAACTATCAGCAGTCAGCAATTAGTCATCAGCCGCGATCTGGAAGCTGAAAACTGATTGCCGATCGCTGAGTGCTATTTCTTTTCTTTCACAATTAGGTTCCGATAATTGTCCACCGTTGCCTCCTGTTCCGGGTGGACCACGGTCGTGGTGTCCATCTGTTCGATAACTGCGGGCCCGGATATCCGGTGGTTTGGCTCTAGCATCTCTCTACCGTAAATAGGGCAATTTAGAATTCCGAGCCTCTTACCGAAAAAGATCGCCCTCTCTCCAGTCCGGGCCTCCTCGACTGTTCTCCCCGTGGGGAAGGCAGGCGAGAGGTTGGCGTGGGAGACCATGCCCACTGAGACGAGCCTCAGGCTGACCAGCTCCACAGGCTCTGATTCCGCTTTGTGGCCGTGGGCCTGCTCGTGCTGATTGTGGAATCGTTGACGCATGAGATCAAGGTCTGCAGGTTTTAGGGGAGGTGTGGGTGAGGGAACGGTCAGTTCGTACCCTTGGCCCGCATAACGCAGGTCGAGAAAGGCATGCAGTGCAATCTCGCTGTCTGTGAACCCCTCCCTGCGGAGATCGCTGACTGCCTGGGTCGTGATTTGAAAAAAGAGGTTGTTGATCTCATCAAGGTCCAGCCCCTCCAGCGGAACGAGTTTCGAGCGAACGTAGTCGTGTTTAACGTCGGACATCAAAAGTCCCAGGGCCGATGTGACTCCGGGAGTTAAGGGGATGAGGAGTGAGGGAATTCCTAGATCCAGGGCGATCCTGCCCGCATGCATCGGTCCACCACCGCCGAAGGCCACCAGGGTGAAATCCCGAATATCATAACCCCTTTGAGAAGAGACGGCCTTAATGGCCTCTTCCATTTTGACATTGATGATTTTCAAGATCCCCTCAGCGGCCTCCAGTAGATTTAGGCCGAGGGGACGAGCTATCTTTTCCTCCACTATCCTCTCCGCCTTGCTCTTGTTGAGTTTCAGGCGGCCGCCGAGGAAATGGTCCGGATTTAAAACTCCCAGGATCACGTTCGCATCCGTAATGGTCGCCTCTTCTCCGTTGCGGTCGTAGCAGATCGGGCCCGGTTCCGCACCTGCGCTGTTAGGTCCAACCTGAAGGGCCCCCACGGAATCGATACGAGCGATAGTCCCCCCACCAGCGCTCACCGTATGGATGTCGAGCATGGGAAGGCTGATAGGTCGTTGGCTAATCTTACCCTGCGTCGTGACGACCGGATTTCCGTCATGAATTAATGCGACGTCGCAACTCGTTCCACCCATATCAAAGGTGATGATATTTTTTATCTCCGCCCCCCGGCTGATACCCAGGGAAGCGATGACCCCTCCGGCCGGGCCCGAGAGGACCGTCGCTACAGGGATCTTTGCGGAGGTCTGAAAGGTAGAGACCCCGCCATTGGACTGCATAATGTAGAGCTTTGGAGTAGTTACCCCCATCTCCCTCAGCCTCTCTTCGAGGTTTCCAAGGTAACGGCCCACCGTGGGTGCAATGTAACCGTTGATTACCGTCGTGCTCATCCGGTAAAACTCGCGGATCTGGGGAAGTATCTCACAGGAGAGAGACAAGGTCGCCTCAGGGAACTCCTCTTCGACGATCTCTTTGATCTTGAGCTCGTGGTCCTGGTTGAGGAAGGAGAAGAGAAGACAGACGGCAATGGACTTCACCTTTTTTTTCTTAAGGCTGCGGATGGCGTGAAGGGTGGACTCAACGTCTATGGGCCTTAGGACCTCCCCGCGAAAATCGATCCTCTCTGGAATCTCTTCGGTGTAGTACGGTGTGGCGAGGAGTCTCGGTTTTTCAAAGAAGAGGTTGTAGGTTGCGGGACCATAGCCCCGGCTCTGCTCCATGACCTCGTAGATGCCGCGAAAGCCCTCGGTGACAAGGAGACCGGTTCTGGCCCCTTTCTCTTCGAGCAGCGTGTTGGTCCCTACGGTTGTACCGTGGGAGAAAAAGGAGATATCCTTTGCTGCGACTCCTCTTTCGAGAAGCTCGCTGATCCCGTTGAGAACCGCCTGAAATGGCTCTCTTGGGGTGGAGGGCACTTTCGTAATGGTGATCTCGCCTTGATCCTCGTTAAAGAATACGAAGTCGGAGAAAGTACCTCCCGTGTCCACCGCGACGCGATATCTAGCCATGGTTTTTTGGCTGTACCATTATTTGTCACGGGGTTCAACTT
>JAZFYO010000471.1:0-20832 GCA_036443615.1 Binatia bacterium
GCATGAAGAGGGCGGGGGCCATCCTGGCTGTCTCCGATGAGTGCTTGAACGGGAGAATGGGTTTCCGCCATCCCCGCTTTCTCAAGGCGGAGGAGAAGATGGTTGAAGTGGCCCTTAAGGCAACCCATCTTCTGCGTTAAACGGTCATGCAACAGGTTTCCCCTCTATACACTCCTGTGCTTTGGGAAGGAGATCACTTTAGAATACTTGACGAGACTCTCCTCCCTGCGAGAATGGAATACATAGAGGTCAGGAAGGTAAACGAGGCGGTTGAGGCCGTAAGGGAGATGAAGACCCGGGCCTTTGGTCAGGTCTTGGCGCTCCTTTATGCTGCGGCTTTGGTCGTGCGAGACAACAAGGGAAAGAGCCCTGAAGCGCTCAGAGAGTTGATCATGGAACTGGCAGACGAATTTACTCAAGCACGGCCCACCTTCGCCTTCAGGGCTATTGCCCAAGTCTTCTTTGATTCGTTCCGCGGGGATCCCATAGGTCAGGAGGCCGGGAGCTGGATGGAAGAGAAGATCCATGAGTTTATCGCCCTGAGCCTTGACGCGAGAGACCGAAGGGCAAAAAGTGCCGCGGAGCTGCTGCCCCATCCCTGTCGACTTCTTACCCACTGCAACATTAGCGGGGAGCTGGTAGTCGTAGCTCAATATTGCCGGGCCATGGGCAAAGATCTCCATGTCATTGCCACGGAAACTCGTCCCTATCTGCAGGGAACCCGTCTTACCAGTTGGGAAGTCTCGAGGGCAGGCATCGAGGTCTCTTTGATCCCCGACTGCGCGATTGCACAGGTTATGGAAAAGGGGCAGGTTAACGCCGTCCTTGTCGGCTCTGACCGATCTGCCCAAAACGGTGATATTGTCAACAAGGTGGGAACATACCCGATTGCCCTTATGGCCAATGAATTTGGCATCCCGTTCTATGCCCTGGTCCAACATTTCAATAATGTCGCAACCGGAGAGGATATCCCGATCGAAGAACGCCCGGTGAGCGAGCTTTTCGCTTTTCGAGGCCGTTCTCTGGTTCCGGACGGATTGCAGGGGAGGTATCCTGCCTTTGACGTTACCCCGGCCTCTCTCATCTCCCACCTGATCAGCTTCGATGGGGCGTTTACACCTGTGAGCTTCAGGCAGAGATTTCAGAAGGTTACGCCGCCGGCAAGTGAAAGAAAAAGAATAGAAAAGCCGTTGATCCTCCTTTACGGTTTGCCCCCGCGTGGCGACTATGCCTATCTCTCCCATGCCCTCAAAGTAGAACAGGCCCAGGGCATTTTGGTTCCGGAGATGCGTCCTGAACTTTTTGGGGCACATGTGGTGACTCAGGAACTCCTTGAAAGGAACATCCCTACGACCCTCATCTCAGACAACATGATGGGCACCTTCTTTGCAAAAGGAGCGGTTCGACGGCTCGTCCTCTTCTATAAGGAGCTGGGAGAAACGGGACCTGTAGGAATTTGCGGTTCGCTACTCGCAGTGCTCCTTGCAAAGTCGCACGGTGTCCCGATAGAGCTGCTTGCGTCGGGGGTGACCGAGCACTCCCCGTTGGATAGGGATATATCCACTTTTATGGGGCAGGTTGTCAGTCCTGAGGGAGTTGCCCCCTATCCCGTTGAGCCGGAGACAATTCCCTGGACCCTGTTCAAGGAGCGTTGAGCCCGGTCCGAACAAGGTCGTGGTCGGAATCGCAGATATTAATTTTCTGGATGGTAATTAATAATAAGGGCGAAATTTCAGTCACGAGATCCTTCTGCGGACAATTCCAGTATTTCGAATATCGAATCGAGGTTAAGGCAACACTCTCATGAAAAAGCTAGAGCGCGAGATCATCTATTGGGGAAGGTCCCTTTTTGAGCGTAAGCTCATTAGCGGCTGGGGAGGCAATATAAGCTCCCGCATCGGCAGGGGCCGGTTCCTGATTACGGGACAGCACGCGCCGCTCGGGTTTCTTACCCCAACGGATCTGGTCGAGATTGGCCGGAAAGGGCGGGCCATTAAAAAAAAGAAGCAGCCCTCCAGCGAGACCCCACTGCACTTAGCGGTCTACGAGGAGACCGAGGCAAAGGCTATTATTCATGTGCATCCACCCGGGGTTCTCGCCTTCTCGCTGGGACATCAGAGCTTTGTTCCTCTGAGCTTTGAGGAGAAGTACACTATCGGAGAAGTCCCCATCCTTTCTCAAGAAACTCCGACGGTAACCGAACCGGAGAAGGTGGCAAAAGAGCTGCGTCTTCACCCTGTCATCATCCTCCAAGGCCACGGGACGGTTGCCGTGGGAAAGGACTTGAGAGAGGCCTTTCTCCTGACCGACCTGCTAGAAGAGGCCGTCCATTGCCAGTATTTGAAAAAGGACAGCTCTCTGTCTGCCCCTGATCCGCCGCCCACTTCCATCCAGAGACCCGGAGAGATGGCCTATGTTCTCTTCACTCGCGAACACATGGGGGCACTGGTGGATGACGCAAATTCGGATCCTGAGTTTCAGAAGTTGGGCAAGGATACCGAGCTTACAACCTCGCTGACAATGGTCTCCGAGGACAGCGATGCATCTTGGACTTTTCACTTTTCCCAGGGGAAGATCACCCGATTGGAGGCTGGAGGGGAGGGGGAGTTTACATTCAGCGGGAAAAATGAATGGTGGGAGGCTGTGTTTGAAAATCGCCTTGATCCTTTCATGGCCACCCAGCAGGGGAAGCTCAGGCTTACGCGGGGCGAGCTTTGGAAGCTCTCCCGCTGGTTCAAACCTTTTCGGAGAGGCTTTGAGTTATGGCAAACGATCCCAATCAGGTAGGTTTCTTCGTCGGCGAAGCCCTGGAGAGAAGCGCGACAAGACATCCGGACAAGGTCGCTCTCATTGCGAGGGATAGAGAGATGAAGTTTGCCGAGTTGGAGCAGGCCGCTACCAGGCTGGCGGCGCACATGCAGTGTGAGGGAGTGAAGCATGGGGATCGTGTTGGGCTTATGTTTCCCAATTCGCTTGCCTTTGCACTCAGCTACTATGCAACCCAGAAGATGGGGGCGGTGGCGACTATCATGGACGCACGGCTCAAGGGGAAGGAGCTTGAAGGGGTCCTTCGAGATGGGGATCTGAGACTTCTCATTTCTTACCGGGGGATTATTTCTGAGAATGCTGAGACCCTTTCAGGGTTCGAGCGGCTTCCGCGGTGGATTGTCGATGGAGAGGGAGATGAGTGTTTCGAAAAAAGACTATCTTCTGATGCGTCCGCTAAATTTGTCGCACCAACGCTAGCGCCCGAGCAAGACGCGGTTATCCTTTACACCTCGGGGACTACGGGAGAGCCCAAAGGGGTTGTGCTGAACCACATCAATTTGGCCCAATTTCCATATTGTATGGGAGAGATGTTCAAGACCGATTCCACCGAGGTCTGGGGGTGCATTCTCCCAATGTCACATATCTCTGGGCCGATATACTGTAATGAGATTGTCGACAAAGGGAGCACCATGGTCATCTTTGACCAGATCAATCCCATCAGCCTGCTCGAGGGGATTCAAAGGTTTGGGGTCACTATTTACCATGGTGTTCCGCCAATCTTCCAACTCCTCCTTGGAGCACGCAACCTCAAGGATTACGATACGCATAGCGTGAAATTTGTTGGCATGATGGGGACGACGGTTCCGCTATCTCTCATGCGCGCCTTTAAGGTTGCCCAGCCTCATATTAAAGTCATTCAAGGATATGGGCTTACAGAGACCTCACCGATTATCACATTCGTGGAATTGGAGAGGGCTGATGAAAAGCTGGGAAGCATTGGTCGGTCGGTCCCCGGAGTGGAGGTGAAGCTAGTCAACGAAAAGGGAGAGGAGGTTGCCGAAGGGGAAATCATTACACGTGGGCCTCACGTCATGAAGGGTTATTTCCGCAGGCACGAGGCTACGGCAGAGCGAATTCATAACGGGTGGCTATACACCGGGGATATAGGGCGGCGCGACGAGGATGGCTACTATTATCATTTGGGAAGAAAAGATGACCTGATTATCACGGGCGGAATGAACGTCTATCCCGCCGAGGTTGAAAATCTCCTCTGTGAGCACCCGCAGGTCCATGAGGCTGGTGTCTTTTCCATTCCTGATCCTGGCAGAGGTAAGGTGCTCGGTGCTGCCGTTGTCCCACGTCCAGGGGAAAAGATCGTGGAGAAGGAGATTCTCGGTTTTCTCCGATCCAACCTGGCAAATTTCAAAGTTCCTCAGAAAATCACGATTAGAGACTCCCTTCCTCGAACCGCCACAGGGAAGGTCAAAAGGGAGGACTTGGGCTAGTGCCGTTCCGGCTCAATGATTCCCTTTCTTAAATCTAGGTCTTACAGAGTGCTAAGGAATGCCGAGGGTAGCGAGGTATAGATCTATATGTATGGATTGGCTGAAGGGGGGTGTTCGTCTTGTGGACGGCTGGTGGAAGACTTGGACTTTGATCGAGCCGCTTTCCTCCTCGGTCTATCCCCGTTTTTACTAAAACCGAGCCAGTTCCACTGCTCCGGATAACGACGGACCATCGTCTCCAAGGTACGTGAGAACATAGCTACATTGGCGGCAACGACTTCCTGCAGATTTCCTTCCTGGGTGAGATTGAGCTCCGGCTCTATGTGTAAGGTCAACAGGTCCGTCGCGTCGCGGATCATAAACATGGGGATAAGCGCAGCCCCTGTACGCAAGGCCAGGGTAACGGGACCTCGTGGGGCTGGCGATGGCCGACCGAAAAATTTCACCTCCACACCGGTAGATTTAAACTCATCGGCAACGAGAAGCACGATTTCATTTCCTCTTAATGATTTAAGTATCTGTCGGGCCGCCAGTTGACGTGGTCGGGCGGAGATCGATTTTATTCCTAGCTGGGCCCGGTAGCTATCCATCAGACGGGCGAAATCTTCGTCTCTAGCCTGCTTTGTAACAGCAGTGAATGCATATCCCGCTGCAGCCAGGCGAGGTCCGATCATTGAAAAGGCTCCCAGATGGGCACTGAGACTGATAACACCCTTGCCCCTATCCAGGGCCCGTTTCAAATGCTCCTCGCCTTGAATGGCAAACGTGGAACATATTTTCTCCTTGGAGAAATAAAGAACACGGATGGTTTCAAATACCCCTCGGACAATATTCTGCCACGCCGTGTAGACTAAAGCCTTTCTCCCCTCCGCGGTGGGGAATTCGTTGCCCATAACCGCAGAGAGATTCTCTTCCATCCGCAGTCGGTACTTCCATAGAAGGAGAAAGCTCAAGTAGGTAGCGAACCTTGTGAAGGAATACAGGAGACCGTGGGGAAGCCAGGAAAATGTCGCAACAAAGCCTTTTAAGCAGTATTCTCCAGTTTTATATCGCGCCCGGTAGAGAGAGCTTCCAAGAGGGGTCTTTTTTTTACTTTTCGCGTCCATGGGGATCTATTTTTGTTTTTTATAACCTTTTAACGGTTCCCACCGCAAGGGAGTTTCCAGGATGCAAAAAGGCGGTGGTCCAAACTCGAGCCACCGCCCTTTCTCCTAACACAAAATGCTGGTTTATCGACCGGCAGCTTTTTTAAACCGGCGTTCCGTTCCTCCGGTCATGGCAGTGCGCTTCTTTCCCCGGCTCCTGGGGGACAGACGGTAAACCTTGGCCTTGGGACGCTCCCCCCCCTTTTCCTGCCTCCAGCGCAGCAGTCCCTTACGAATGTACTTGGGGTTTAGGCCAAGGGCCTCGCAGATATTGTCGAAAGAAAAGAGCCAATCATCATTCTGTTCCAACAAAATCCACTCCTCCGCCTCACCGAATAGAATCTTCCCCTTTCCGTCCCGTACAGAGCTGTACTTCTGAAAACAGGCCACGGCGTCTTCCAGGACTGCCAGCATCAGCTTCTTTTCTGGCTCCAGGTGGGTCTTCCTGCTGACGGTCTCAAGATACTGAGCGGGAAGCACCGTATCTGGTTGAAACAGCGATGCTACTTTTTCTTCCACGCTTAGGCCCGACTCATATGCCATAAAAACCACCTCCCTTTCGGCTGCGGTCTGCCAGGTTGCCTAAAGCTTCTAGGCGTTGGTTCATGCCGCACTCGAAAAAGAGGCATTGGATTTTGCCTGGCAGGGTGTCATCTTCACATCCTCCAAGGTCGTTCGTGCAAAGACATCGACGACCTTTCGTTGGACCTCGTGCCAGATCCCCGACATCGTACACCGGGGTAGTAAATCACAGCTCAACTTTGAGTCCACACAGACGTTCAAAGCAATGGGACCCTCCACGGCCTCAATGACGTCCTGGAACGAGATCTCGTGCGGGGATCGAGCCAAACTGTAGCCTCCATTCGGTCCCCTTTTTGACTTAACCAGACCGTTGCGTATCAGGTCTTGAATGATCTTTTCGAGGAACTTCTTAGGAATCATTTGATTCTCCGCAATCTCCCCTGAAGAGAAGCAGCCCTTCTGTGGCTCCTGGGTTGTAAGATAAATGGCCGCTCGCAGCGCGTAATCTACTTTTCGGGGAACCTGCATGACACCCATCGGTTTTACCTCCTGAGCCGATTCCCACCCACCGTCAAGCGCTGACCTTCCCCAGGACAGAGAGGCCCTGCAACCGTTGGACGATACCAGGCACCTTTTCGTTTACAAAGTCGATCTCTTTTTCCGTGTTGTATCGGCTTAGACTGAAACGTACGGCTCCCTGGAGCCAATTGGGTGGAACGCGCATAGCCCTAAGGACATGGGATGGTTCAACAGATCCCGCCGTACAGGCAGACCCGGTTGATGCGCAAATTCCGTATTCGTCCAATAGGACCAGGATCGCCTCCCCTTCAATAAACTCGAAACTCACGTTCAGCGTATTTGGCAGCCGCTTTTGGCGATGGCCATTGACTCGGCAACCAGCGGCGAGCAGCGATTGCTCCAACCGATCACGCATAGACCGAATGCGCTCTTGGTCTTTTCCAAGGTCTCTTAAAGCAAATTCAGCGGCCTTGCCCATGCCCACGATGCCTGTCACGTTCTCGGTTCCGCTTCTCCTGTTGCGCTCTTGATGCCCACCTATAATAAGGGGGTGAAACGTGATGCCTCTCCTGACATAAAGGGCGCCGATTCCCTTTGGCCCGTGAAATTTATGCCCCGAGATCGTGAGCAGATCGATGGGGCTGTTTTTCAAATTGAGGGGTATCTTTCCTGCGATCTGCACGGCGTCCACATGAAAAGGTATCCCTCGGGCCTTGACTATCTCGCCCACGGCCTCCACGGGGAAAATCACTCCGGTCTCGTTATTGGCGCTCATCACTGAGACCAGGGCCGTATCGTTACTGAGAGAATCCCTGAGCTCGTCTAGATTCAGCATCCCCTCTTCATCCACGCCGAGCCAAGTCACCCGGTATCCCTTCTTTTCCAAATGCTGGCAAAGACCCTGGATGGCAGGGTGTTCCACCTGAGTAGTCACAATGTGGCCCTTGCCTGGACGGGACTCCAGGATGCCTCGAATGGCGGCGTTGTCTCCTTCCGTGCCACAACTCGTAAAGATTACTTCGATGGGATCGGCAGCCCCCAAAAGGGCGGCCACGTGTTCTCTCGCCTCCTGTATTTTTCTCGCAACCTGACTTCCAAAACTGTGGATGCTCGAAGGATTGCCATAGAGCTCCGTCAGATAGGGCTGCATGGCCTCGAGGGCCTCAGGAGAAAGCCGAGTGGTTGCGTTATTATCGAAGTATATTTCGGGTCCCATTTTCTGCCTCTTAAACCGTGAAGGATGCGCCGCATCCACAGGTCCTCTTCACGTTGGGATTCTGAAGGATAAAGCCCGACTCCATCAGTGTCTCCTTGTGGTCCAGCTCCGTGCCGCTCAGATAGAGTAGGCTCTTCATGTCGACTATGACCTTGGCCCCGCCTTTTTCGAAGACGCGATCTCCGGATTTCTGGTTGTCAAAATTAAATTTATACTGCAATCCAGAGCATCCTCCGCCGATTACCTTGAGGCGCAGCCCTTGGTCTTCTTTATTTTCAGCCGCGATTATCGCTTTGATTTTATCCGCGGCCCGATCGGTAATGGCGACACCAGCTGCCATAGGTCAATGACTCCACTTTAAATAGTCGTTTCCTCAATCTTTGGCTGCACTTCCGGTTTATCCCGGGATTTCCGTTGGACCCGCTTGTAAAGGGGCGACATGGCGCGCAAGCGGGACACCTCTTCCACAATTCGTTCGATGGTGTAGTCTACCTCCTCCTCCGTGTTGAACCGGCCAAGGCCAAAACGGATGGAGCTGTTTGCCAGGTTTTCTTTCACCCCTAATGCCCGTAGCACATGGGAAGGCTCAAGGTTAGCCGATGTGCACGTCGAACCAGGGGAGACAGCGATTTCCTTTAAGCCCATCAACAGGGACTCCCCATCGACGTAGGAGAAGCTCACATTGAGATTTCCGGGCAGGCGCTGAGTGGGGTGCCCGTTTAAGTAAACCTCATCAAGCCTGGTGAATATTCCGTCCTTTAGTTTCTCCCTCAACCGGATATGGTGAGCCGCTTCTTCCGGCATCTCCTGTTCGGCAACCTGGCAAGCCTTGCCCAATCCCACAATCCCTGGGACATTGAGGGTCCCGGAACGAATCCCCTTTTCGTGTCCGCCCCCATCGAGTATCGGGCTGAGCTGGACCTTCGGGTTTTTGGAGCGGACATAGAGGGCGCCGACTCCCTTGGGGCCGTAAATCTTGTGAGCTGTCATAGAAAGAAGGTCGATGCCCATTTCCCCCACGTCCGCAGGGATCTTGCCAACTCCCTGAGTCGCGTCACAGTGGAAGATGACGCCCTTTTCCTTTGCAATTTGGCCGATCTCCTTGATGGGATGTATAGTTCCAATCTCGTTGTTTGCCAGCATGATAGAGATCAGGATAGTTTTATCAGTGATGGTCTCGCGCAGCCTTTCCAGATCCACAAACCCGTATGGATCTACACCCATATAGGACACTCTATATCTGTGCCTCTCAAGAGCCTTGCAGCTATCCAGGACTGCTTTGTGCTCCGTGGCGCAGGTGATGATATGGTTTCCTCTCTCTCGGTAGAATTCTGCTACTCCCTTGATGGCCAGGTTATCCGACTCAGTTGCCCCGCTGGTAAAGATGATCTCCTTGGGCGACGATGCACCGATTAGACGTGCAATGCGCTCTCTGGCTTCATCGACGGCTGCCTCGGCTTCCCATCCAAAGGTGTGGTTACGGCTCGCAGCGTTGCCAAACCTTTCACCAAAATAGGGCAGCATCTCATCCAACACCCTAGGGTCCACTGGGGTCGTTGAATGATTGTCCATATATATGGGCGTTTTCACTACTTATTCCCCTTACCAGGGCAAGTCAGGGTGGAGTCAAGGCTAATTCAGACTTAAATGGTCTACTATGATAGACCTAACAGTATATGAGTGTCAAGTCCTAATTTTGCCCGATTAATCTTGGGGAGTGCTAGGGATAACAGGAATATTTATAATAACGGCGTTATATTACAGCCTATTTAGTACCATTTTCAAGCACTGGCCTGTATGCGACCGGGGTACCAAGGAAACCTCCTCGGGGGTACCTTTGGCAATTATCTCCCCCCCCAAATCACCACCCTCGGGCCCAAGGTCAATAATATAATCAGTGGACTTGACCACGTCCAGGTTATGCTCAATCATAATTACCGTATTTCCTGCATCTGTTAGACGGTTCAGCACATCGAGGAGCTTCCCGATATCTTCAAAGTGGAGTCCAGTGGTAGGCTCATCAAGAATATAAAGCGTATTCCCCCCCCCAGTGCTTTTCGCCAGCTCCCGGCCCAGTTTAATGCGTTGTGCCTCGCCGCCCGAAAGGGTAGTTGCCGATTGGCCAAGGTGGAGGTATCCAAGGCCGACATCCCTTAGGGTCTCGAGCCTCTGACGGATGGGAGGAACATTGCTCATGAAATCCAATGCCTGAATCACTGTGAGGTCCAGAACGTCGGCAATGCTCCTCCCCTTGTACAGAATCTCCAGGGTTTCCCGGTTATAACGGCGCCCGCGACAGACCTCACAGGTGACAAAGACATCGGGAAGGAAATGCATTTCGATCCTGATGAGTCCGTCTCCTGCGCAGGCCTCGCAGCGCCCACCCTTTACATTGAAGGAGAACCTCCCGGGTTGATACCCTCGCACCCTGGCCTCGGGAAGCTGAGTGAAGAGACTACGGGTATGGGTGAATAGTCCAGTGTAGGTTGCCGGATTTGAACGCGGGGTACGGCCAATCGGGGCCTGATCGATATTGATGACCCGATCGAATTGGTCCCAACCTTTGATCTCGTCAAATAGCCGCGTTCTCCCCCTTGATCGGTGGATGAGCTGGGAGATCGCCCGGTAGAGCGTGTCAACGACCAGACTGCTTTTGCCCGACCCAGAAACACCTGTAACGCAGGTCATTGCGCCGATGGGAAATTCAACAGTGACGCCTTTGAGGTTGTTCTGCCTTGCCCCTTTCAAGATCAGGGACTTTCCCCTGCCCCGGCGTCGATGAAGGGGGACAGGGATCACCTTGCGTCCGCAGAGGTAGTTCCCGGTGAGGGATTGTGCGCTCTCCATGATCTCCTTGGGCGTGCCCTGTGCAACTACCTCACCCCCCTGAACCCCAGCCCCTGGTCCCATATCGATGACGTGATCCGCCTCTAGGATTGTTTCCCGGTCGTGCTCTACAACCAGAACCGTATTGCCTAACTTCTTCAGCTCCTGAAGGATAGCCAGCAGACGAGCGTTGTCCCTGGGATGGAGTCCGATGGTCGGTTCGTCGAGAATGTAAATGACTCCCGCCAGGCCTGATCCAATCTGGGTGGCGAGCTGAATCCTCTGCGCCTCTCCTCCCGAAAGGGTGGCAGAGGAGCGGTCAATGCTTAGATAGTCCAAGCCCACTCGGACCATGAACTGCAATCGGTTGACGATCTCTTTGAGGACCCTCCGGGCGATAGTTTCCTCCTGTTGGCTAAGATTCAGGGCGGTCAAAAACTTCAGAGCCTCTGTGATGGGAAGGGAGCTGACCTCTGCGATGCTTTTTCCTCCTATTTTCACATAGAGGTTTTCTTTTTTAAGTCGACTCCCATTGCACTCCGCGCATGGACGAACATTCCTGGCAAGGTTAAAATCCTCTACACCCCCATTTGGATCGACTAGGCTGCCTAACCCTGCGCAGACCGGGCATGCCCCATGTGGGCTGTTGAAGGAGAATATGCGCGGGCTGATCTCTGGGTATGAAACGCCGCAATGGACGCATGCGAATTTCTGACTAAAGTGCATCGTAACGGTCTCATTTTTCACCCCGTTGGACGGAATCTCTACCTTAACGACTTCGTTGCCGTAGCGTGAGGCCACCTCCAAGGAATCGGCCAGGCGCTTTTCAATTCCTTGTCTCAGGGCGAGCCGGTCCACGATCAAGTCTATGTCATGGGGCACTCCCTTTTTTGGGGTTAATTCCTCGCCCAGGTCATGGACTTCTCCGTCGATCCTGACCCGTAAAAAACCGGCACGCGCCAAGGCCCTCAGCTCTCGCTGGAACTCGCCCTTTTTCCCCACGGCTATTGGCGCCAGGATATGGATCCGGGTCTCTTGAGGAAGGGAAAGGATGTGATCCACCACCTGTTGGATGGTCTGGGCAGAGATCTCCCTTCCGCACAGGTAGCAGTTGGGCTTGCCGACCCGAGCGAATAGCAGCCTCAAGTAGTCGTAGACTTCCGTCACGGTGCCCACGGTGGAGCGTGGATTCTGGCTGGCACTCTTTTGCTCGATCGAAATGGCTGGAGAGAGTCCCTCGATGGAGTCCACGTCGGGCCTCTCCATCTGCTCGAGGAACTGGCGGGCATAGGCCGAGAGCGACTCTACATAGCGTCGCTGCCCTTCGGCATAGATAGTGTCAAAGGCGAGTGAGGACTTTCCTGACCCGGAAACGCCCGTGATGACAACAAAATTATCCCGCGGGATTTCAAGGTCGATATTTTTTAGGTTGTGGACACGAGCCCCTTTAACGGTGATCTGGCCTGGCATCTCCTCCCTAACTCTTTTGTAGCTCTTTCAGCTTTTTCTCGATGATACCGCGGTACTCCTTGAGCTTGGCCGGGGTCTTGGCCTCGAATCGGAGGACCAAGGCAGGCTGGGTGTTGGAGGCGCGGATCAGCCCCCAACCCTCCGGGAATTGGACGCGCACCCCATCCACGTCGATGGTGTCGTAGTGCCTTCGAAAGTAGTCTTTGGCCCGTTCCGCGATATCAAACTTCTTCTCGTCTGGACAGTCCACCCGAATCTCTGGGGTTGAGGCGAGCTGCGGGAGGTCGGCAAGAAGCGCTGACAGGGGCTGGTTCGTTCGGGCTAAGAGCTCGAGTAGGCGCATCGAGGCGTAAATGGCATCATCGTAACCAAAGTAGCGATCGGCAAAGAACATATGACCACTCATCTCTCCGGCCAAGATCGCATGGGTCTCCTTCATCTTGGCCTTAAGGAGCGAATGACCCGCTTTCCACATGATGGGGACTCCTCCGTGCTGTGAGATCTGGTCAAAAAGGTTTTGGGAACACTTGACCTCCGAGATAACCACACCGCCAGGATAGCTTTTTAGGACATCGCGCGAGAAAAGAATCAAAAGCTCATCACCCCAGAGGATATTTCCCCGCTCATCTACTACACCGATGCGGTCACCGTCTCCATCGTAGGCTATGCCCAGATCGGCCTTCTCCTCCTTTACCTTACGGATGAGGTCTTCGAGGTTTTCGGGATCCGTCGGATCTGGATGATGAATGGGAAAGGTTCCATCCATGATGCAGGCGATCTCCCAAACCGCGCATCCTAGTCGGCGGGCGATCGGTGGTGCCACAGGGCCCGCCACCCCACTGCCGGCGTCGATAACCACCTTGAGGGGACGGACCAGTGCCTTAATATCGCGCAGTAGATGCTCCTGGTAAGGCGGAATGATCGCGTAACTCTGTCTTTTTCCCCCAGACCTCTCCCTGAATTTACTTCCCTCCATTTCTGTCCTGGTCTCTTGAATCTGAGAGCCGTAGAGGGTGTCTTTTCCGAGGCACAGCTTGAAACCGTTATACTCTGATGGATTGTGGCTAGCCGTAATTTGAACCCCTCCATCCAGATCCAGGTGAAAGAGAGAAAAATAAAGCAACGGGCTTGGGCAGACCCCGAGGTCGTAGACTTGGAGACCGGCGGAGAGAAGGCCGTCAATGACCGCCTCCGCATACAGATCCGATGTGAGGCGACAATCCCTGCCCACGGCGACACGACTTCCGCCCTTGTCGCTGATGGTTGTCCCGTGAACTTTCCCGAGCAGCCGGGCAAAGTCCTCGTCAAAGTCTTTTTCCGCCAGCCCCCGAATATCATATTCGCGGAAAATGTGTGGGTTCATGACTCGTTCCCCCTTTTTTGCCGTGCCAGTGTTGATGCGAGGAGAATTGCCTCTTTCATGCTGGAACCATCCGCCTTGTTCTTCCCTGCAATCTCGTATGCCGTACCGTGATCCACGGAGGTCCTGATAATTGGCAAACCAAGCGTCAGATTAACCCCGTCGGAGAAATGAAGCAACTTAAGAGGACCTAGTCCCTGGTCATGATACATGCTGATGGCTGCATCGTATTCGCCGCGCACGACTTGATAAAAGAGGCTGTCTGCCGGTAGTGGGCCGTAGGCACGAATACCTTTTCCACGAGCATCCTTTACAGCGGGGAGGATGATTCTCTTTTCCTCAGATCCAAACAGGCCGCCCTCTCCGGCGTGGGGATTTAAGCCTGCCACGGCTAGGCGGGGGCGTGAAATTCGAAAATATTGAATCAGGGCCTGGTGGGTCAGCTCTAGTGTAACGCGAACCCGCTTGCGGCTCAGCATTCCGGCTACCCGAGCCAAAGGGACGTGAACGGTAACCAAGACAACCTTTAGCCGTTTTCCCAAGAGCATCATCCGGCATTCCTTCGTCTTGGTCATCTCTGCAAGCATTTCGGTATGTCCGGGATAGTGGTATCCGGCTAGCTGAAGGCCCCTTTTGCTGATCGGCGCCGTCGCAATCGCATCTGCAGTTCGGTTTAGGACCATCTCAACGGCTGCCCTGATATAGAGATAGGAGGCTTCGCCACAGGTGCGTGAGAGATGGCCTGGCCGAGACTGTTTCAGGGATAGGTTGGTCACAGAAAAAACAGGAACAGAATCATCGCCTTTGGGCAGAGGGTGTCCTTTCTCCCAGCGGATCAATCTAAAGGGATACCCTCTCCTACCTCTTTGGGTCCGTTGAAGGATACTGAGGTCTCCCAGGACAATAGGGTGGCACGCATTTCGGATCCTCGGGTGGGCCAAGGCCTTAAGGACTACCTCTGGTCCAACTCCTGCAGGATCGCCCATGGTGACAGCCACAAGGGGTTTTCCCATCTTACATTTTCCCTACCGAGTTTTATCCGGTTGTGGTCCCAACATAGCGGACCGGGGATTGGTGATTGGCTTAGAAGGAGCTGATTGAGTCCCACATGGTGGAGAAGAAACCCTGAGACTCCTCAGACTTGCCCGTCTCTCCACTCTCTCCGAAAGGAGCAAGAGGTTCATCCAGATCATCACCTTCATTGGTAACAAAAAATGGAGTTCCAAAGAGAGTGACAACGCTTTCATCGGCTATATTATCACTATTCTGAAAGTCTACGGGGGCATCGTCGGAACTAAAAAATGTGAAAGGATTCAGGTAGCTCAGAAACGAGCGTTCCTCACGTTCATCATCTAAGGATGCGGAGGCCAGGGATGTAGAGGCTCCCTCATTGGTCTCTTTCGCGCGGAATACAAACCCGGGAATCTTTACGTCTACTATATGCCTCTTCCTCAGATCCGTGCTGAGCCACCTCTGAAATCGCTTCTCCAGGGCCTTGGTATAGAGATAATCCTTGATGTCTTTCTCGACCTCGGAGAGAGGTGTGATCCTCGTGGGCTGGATCTCTACTACCTTAATTAAATGGACCCCGAGGCTTGTGCGCACGGGCTGGCTGACTCCTCCCGGCGTTAATTTAAAGGCCGCGTCGGCGATTTCTTCGAGAAGGCTTGACCGGTCTACCCAACCGATGTCGCCTCCTTCGGAGGCCCCTGCCCCATCGGAGTATTCGCGTGCCAGCTTGGAGAAATCTTCGCCCTGAAGGGCTCGTTTGCGGATCTCTAGGGCCTTTGAAAACGCAGCCTTTACCTGCTCTGGTGTCGCGTCGTTGAAAATTCGAATGAGGATGTGGAGTAGATGAGCCCTCTCCTTGGTCATATATTTTATTTTGTTTGCATTATAGTAACGCTCCACATCATCGGGAAAAATATTCACTTTTTTCTCAACCTGTCTGGAGATCAGTATTCCCTTCTCAAGCTCTACACGTATCTTGGCCCTATATTGGTCGATGTCCATACCCTCCCGGCGCAGGGCCGTGACCAGCTGGTCAGCGCTGATTCGGTTTTTCTTCTGGACATTCTCGATGTAGCTGTCTATATCCTCCTTGCCTACCTGTATACCCATTCGACTGACCTCAGCGGCAATGAGTTTTTCTGTAATAAATTGCTCTAAGATCGCTTTGGTTTCTTTGTTCGAAGGGGTAAATGCTTCATCAGAGAGAATGCGATTGTTCCTAGTCCTGGCGTATTCCTTGAGGTCGGTCATAGTGTAAGGGTCCCCGTCGACGACAACAGCGACTTGCTCAATGACCGTTGCTAGAAGGAGATGAGGTGAGAGGGAAAAGGATAAGGATAGAGATAGTGACAGAGATAGAAACAAAAAAAGCCTAGATGAGAGGCGGAAATTCAACATAAATTGCCCTTTTCCCAGATGTTTATAGCTAGCATACCTGCTGCAGGTCATGCAACAATACGGTGATTTCTTGAATGATGTCACCCCATTCCTGGCTGTTGGGTGCAAAGGATAAATGCCTGTCGGGGGAGAGCCTGTAGCGGCTGCCGTTTTTAGTAATCAAATTGAGGAGTTTATCCACTTTTACTGGAGACTGGGCATGGAAGAGAAGGGAAAGTGTTCCATCGTGGAAATTGATCTGCTCTACCAGGCTCTCTCGGAGAGACCGCCTGAGATCCATAACCATAAAGAGGTGTTCCACCGCAGGGGGAAAGGGGCCGTATCGATCCCGGATTTCTTCCTGAATTTCCCCTAACTCCTGGGTGCTGGTCAGGCCGGCTAAGCGTTTATAAAAGAGGAGCCTCTGGTTTGTGTTGGGAATATAGTCATCTGGAAAATAGGCCGGGATCCCCAGGCGGATCTCCGGCTCGAGCTTGGGTTCGACGTCCTCCCCCTTGAGCTCCAGGACCGCCTCTTCCATCATCTGTGTGTACAGCTCCAACCCCACCGCGGCGATATGGCCGGACTGTTGCCGTCCCAGGAGGTTTCCGGCCCCGCGAATCTCCAAGTCATGTAGGGCCAGCCTGAAGCCTCCACCCAGTTCATCCAATTCCTGAAGTGCACGCAATCTTTTTTCAGCATCGCGCGTCACGATCCGCTCTCCTGGGATCAGAAGGTAGGCGTAGGCCCTTCTTGTAGATCGCCCCACTCGACCACGAAGCTGATAGAGTTGTGCCAGTCCGAATCTGTCCGCCCGGTTGATGATCATGGTATTGGCATTGGGGAAGTCGAGTCCCGATTCGATGATAGCCGAGCAAACAAGCAGTTGGGTCCGATGCTCCATAAAATCTAACATTGCCTTCTTAAGCTCCCGGGGCGGCATCTGGCCATGGGCTATGCCGATCTTCGCCTCAGGAACCAGATCCATGAGTTTTTCAGCCATGCGGGAGATGGTCTCCACCCGGTTGTGCAGGAAAAAAACCTGTCCCCCACGGTTGATTTCGCGCAGCACCGCGTCTCGGATGATCCCCTCGTCGTACCTCGTGATATAGGTTCGGATGGCTAACCTGCCCGGGGGTGGGGTCTCAATGATGCTCAGATCCCTGATACCGATCAGGGACATATGAAGCGTGCGTGGAATGGGGGTAGCGGTGAGGCTGATAACATCCACCAGCTGGCGCATCTTCTTAAAGTTCTCTTTATGAGCTACTCCAAAGCGGTGCTCTTCATCGATCACAATGAGTGTCAGATCCTTGAATTGGACGTTCTTCTGGAGCAACCTGTGGGTTCCAATAATGATGTCGACTCTGCCCTTGGCCAAGTCCTGAAGCACCCGGTGGCTATCTCCGGAGTTTAGGAAACGGCTCAGAATTTCCACTCTGACAGGATAGCTGCTAAAACGCTGGCGAAAATTCTCAAAGTGCTGCTGGGCCAGAATCGTTGTGGGGGCGAGCACCGCCACCTGCTTCCCATCCATGACGGCAAGAAAGGCAGCCCTCATGGCCACCTCGGTTTTTCCATAGCCCACGTCTCCACAGATCAGGCGATCCATCGGTTTGCTTTGCTGCATGTCTCTGAGGGTTTCATGGATGGCCCGCTCCTGGTCCGGTGTCTCTTCGAATTCAAAAGAGGCCTCAAATTCATCATAGAGTTGGTCTGGTGAGGGGAACGCATGTCCCTGGTGGACTTCGCGCGCCGCGTAGACAGCAAGCAAATCCTTGGCCATGGCGAGAACGGACTTTCGGGTCTTTGCCTTGACCTTTTCCCACGAGCTTCCACCGAGGCGATCCAGTGCTGGTTTTGCCTCATCGCCTCCGATGAATTTCTGGATGAGGTTGATCCGGTCAACGGGTAAATAGAGACGGTCGCCTCCCAGATACTCCAGATGGAGAAACTCCCCCTCGGTCCCTGCCACCTTGAGAAACTTAAGTCCGCGGTAAATGCCCACCCCGTTGTCCAGATGGACTACATAGTCATCCTGCTTGAGTTCGCTCAGGCTGGTGATGAAATGGCTGGGATGGATTTTTTTCTTGATGCCGTGGGGTCTTCTCTTGGTGCCAAGAACCTCGTCCAGGGTAACCAGGATGAGCCCCTCCTCAGGTAGTCTAACCCCCTGTGTTAGACCTCCCACTATGAGAGCTTGAAACGGCCCTTTAGTAGAAAGCGAGAAGGGGAACGGAGAATCAACGAGGGCAAGGTCCACCTCATAATGGGTCAGAAGCCCCTTGATCCTGGTTGCCTCTCCTTCGGTGGAGGCAACAAAGAAGATTTTCTCCCCCTTCCATTCCTTAAGGCGGTTTACAAGTGGGGCAAGAGAGGGCTCTTTTCCCTGGTGGGAGGAGATTTCCTGGTGCAGATCCGTGTTGAGGTAAGATTTTACGGTGAGGACAGAGTCGGAGGAACTCCCCCTGGGTGGAAGGATATCGAGCGGCTCGCTGTGAATTTGTGCAAAAAGTGCGAGGCCTTCCCGCCATTCTCTCTCGCTTAGATAGAGTCTTTCAGCGGGCGGGGTAAGGCGACCTTCCTCCTTGGACTTGGCGGCTCTCTCCCAAACCAGTTTGTCGTAGCGCTCGACCTCTTCCTCGACACGTGCCGGCTGGTCCAGCCAGAGAAGGGAATCGGACGGGAAATAAGAAAAGAGAGGGTAGAGCGTGGGGTAGAAGTAGGGGACGAGAAACTCCATCCCTGGAAAGGGGATCCCATCCCTGAGGGAATCGAGAACGGGGTTTTTCTCCTTACGTTTCAAGTTCAGCTCTCCTGCCCTTCTCTCGAGGTCTCTCAGGACCTCATTGATTCTATCGGGCCGTAGAGAGAATTCCTTCATGGGCAAAAGCAGAATCTCCTGAAGGATTGTTTGGGAGCGTTGAGTGGAGGGATCAAATTCCCTGATGGACTCCAAGCGGTCGTCGCAGAGCTCAAGCCGTACAGGTCGCAAATAGGCAGGTAGATATATGTCCAGTATCCCCCCGCGGACGCTGAAGTCGCCGCGCTCCTCCACCAGCGGAACGCTCTGAAATCCCCAACCGACCAGGTGCTCCAGCAGGGGCTCGCGCGCGAGGTCCTGACCGGCCACAAGGTAAAGGTAAGATTGTCTTAAGGCTTCTTTGGGAATGACCCTCTGCAGCATGGCCGCAGGCGTGGAGACCAGGATTGGGGCCTGCCCCTCCATGAGCTGATAGAGACCCTCGAGTCGCGCAGCCACGTGCTCCGGATGCGGAGACAGGTTTTCAAATGGAAGCACCTCCCACGACGGAAACAAATGGAGGCGTTTCTCGAGCGGAGCGGACCTCTGCTCCTCACCGAGAAAGAAAGCGAGGTCTTGAAAGAGTGTCTCGGCCTCCCTAGTGGTTGGGGCAATCACAAGAATCGGACGCTTGGTCCTGGCGCCGAGAAGCGAGATGAGGTAGGCGCTGGCGCCGCCCTTCAGGCCGTGGATCCTTTTTTCTCCGTGCCAATCTCCCCTAAGGAGTTGTTCGACCTTTTCCTGTAGAGGCGTAGAGATCATCGAGTAGAGAACCAGCGCAAGCGTATCTTGGGGATCCTATGCCGATGAGCCGGATCCGCTTCCGAGCCGGCCTCGAGCCGGTTTGTCCATTCCTCCAAGGATCGGATCAGCCCCCTGACCCTGATGCCTAGATAGTTGGGTTGGTAATTTTCCAGGCGGATGATGGCCTGGTGGACCATCCGCACTGGCCCTTTGACCTCGCCGAGGTCGCTGAACAGACGGCAGGCTGCTGCAAGCTGAACCAGTCCCTCAAGGAACGGTTTGTGTTCCTCCTCGGTCCGCAGATAAAAATCCTCCAGGGACTCGTGGGAGTCAAAATAGCGGCCGGCATTAAATAAACGTATGCCCTCTCGCAGCCGAGCATCCATAAAATCAAGTTATATCGAACACGGGGTTTGAATCCCCGTGTTCGACCAAAGGGGGAGAGCTGCCGCTTCTCCCCCCCTGTGGAGTAATGGACCGCGACTCCACGGGGGAAACCCCATCGGCTTTGTGCCCGCCTCAAGAGGCGGGGTTAACCTCAAATCTAACAGATAAAGTTAGCAAGTCCGCCTAACCGGCTCAAGGGCGCGGAAACCCTTGCATGTGGAAGAGGTGCTTCGGCTTCCTTCAAAAAGCGTGAAAAATCATTCTTCCCAACCTTTTGCCATATATCCTGAGCCACATTCCTCGAGGAAGAAATTCTTCCGGCCTGAGGAAATAGGTTACTGCCTTGAGGGCTACCTCTCAATCCCGTCGTTTAGGTTCTCCAACCGGCGCGGCCTGTACCATCTTTCTCGCTACTGTTCCTCAGGCCCCCACGCTTTCTCCCTCTCGGAAGCTCACACTCAATGTTTGGTGCCGAGGGGGCCTGCCCCGTCGCCGGTGCATCTCCTCGGGAAACGAGCCTCTCGCCCGCGGCCTTCCGTCTCGCTCCCCTCGGAGCAGTATTTGTGGGCGACGGGGTCTGCTCCGAAACAGGGAGACATCCGATCTAAATATTCTCAAAGAGAGAGAAGATTGGGTTAAGTAGTTAAAAACAGACAGGCAGAGACCCATTGGCTCCCGCTGAGGGGCAGGCCCCCTCGGCATACTCTGAATCCAGACTCCTCGAGGAAGAAATTCTTCCGGCCTGAGGAAATAGGTTACTGCCTTGAGGGCTACCTCTCAATCCCATCGTGTCGGTTCTCCAACCGGCGCGGCCTGTACCAACCTCTTTTGATAATAGAATCATATGACTTCTTGACAGCTATTTTTTGGAAGAGTATGAATTCCTCTTTTAAAATATCTGCAAGTATAAATGTTTTTAATAATTAGGAGACAATGTGAATAAGAAAAAGCAGATTTTGATCCTCGCCGTAGCGTTCGTCTTTATCTCGTATTTCTCTGCAGGGATGCTGTGGGCGATGAGTCACGAGATCGTGACAGAAGAGGTGCGCTACCATGAAAAAATGAAGGACGTGAAGGGATTCCTGGCGCGGCCAGCTGGTAATAAGAAACATCCCGCTATTGTCCTAATCCATGAGTGGACGGGGCTGAATGACTACATGTGAGGAAACGCTCGTCAG
>JAZFYO010000472.1:0-2356 GCA_036443615.1 Binatia bacterium
CGCCAAGCTCTTTGCACCGGCGGACCTCCTCGACAGCCTCAGACACGCACCGCATCGGCAAGACCCCAGCCCACTTCAGGCGATCCGACTTCTGCTTGCACACACCGGCCATCCAGGTGTTGTAGCTGCGCATGAGGGCGGTCTCGAAGCGGGGGTCCTCGGACAGCGGCTCCAGGAACACCGTGGGAAAAATGACCTGCACGTCCACACCACCTGCGTCCATGTCCTTCAGCCGCGCACCCGGATCTGACAGGGTCTGGCTCTCTAGCGAAAAGGGTTTCAGCTTCGCCCGGGCCATGGTTACGGGCGTGGCGTAGATCGTCACTCCCTGACCGGTCACCTTCGGATAGACGCATCCGTCGATGTACCAGAACGAGTTCATGTTGTGGAGAAACGGACGGTTCTCCCCGGTAATGGGAAAAGGCCGGCGTGACTCGTATTTCGGATCAAGATAGCTCCACGCCTCCAGGGGTTCCTCCACATGAGAATCTGCATCGATCACACGGAATGCTGTCATGCTCGCTCCTCCGTTTCTTGCGTCATCACCTCGCGCCAGGTATAGATTTGTTTGTCCATAAAAAAACTTGGCTTTTAAAATCCACCTATCGAGAACAAAAGCTTGCCACCGTTGGCCAGCGCTCATCCCCTATTCTCATATTTCTACTCCTCAGATCTCTGTACCGATACCACACTGTCGGGCCTTATCGTAGACCATTCTGCCCAACGCCATAAAGCCCACCCCCTGATCGCTATTCTGCTTAAAAACGGTGATCTGTTCGTCGTGAGTGCGTCCCTTTACCTTCCCCGATACCAGCTGACCCAGCTCCTTGATGTCCTCCCAACGCAAAAGACCACGGCTACAAGGCTCGAAAAGATCACCTTGTTCGTCCTGAACGGCTTGCCGCACCAGCGTGGCTACAAGGACATCCGCCCGGACCAGAACTTCGTCATCCAGCTCCCGACGTGGGCGCTTGACGGATCCCTCGGCGAGCAATTCTTTGTTGCTCCCCACGATGGAGGTCACGTGCACACCCTTATCTAGCCACTCTCCGAAAAGAACTGGAACGTTACTGCTGGTAGCGCAGACGATCATATCGACTCCTCTTGCAACTTCGCGTGGCGTCTCGACAGGTTTCAGCTCTGCGTGTACATGCCGCTGCATCAGGTCGCAAAAGGCACGGCGGTTGTCCGGATTACGGCTAAATACCTTGACCAGCTCAATAGGGCGAATGGTGCACATAGTCTTTAAATGGCGCCGAGCCTGTCGGCCCGTGCCAAACAGCCCCATAGTCCTCGAGTCTTCACGGGCAAGGTGCTTTGTCCCCACGGCACTGGTAATTGCAGTTTCCGAAGCCACACTGTCTTCCGCGGTATCAAAATCGAATAGGGGTATAGAACCAACGATGACGGCTAGGAGCTTAGCGCTCTCACTATCGTACACGACATATACGCGTTTACCGACACCTGCATAAGACTGATCCTCTGCCGTGAAGCGAAAGCGCTCGTAGTGAATAAACGTACCTGCTACTCGTAGGCTGAGGCATCCTCCAGAGTGGACACTGATGCGCCGGTCATCCGCTATCAACCGCTGACGTGGCAGGCTAAACGTAGGAACCTCTCCCTGGTCTCGGAATCCCCGTTCAACGGCAGAGATCGCCTCATCCAATGAGAGAATTCCCCTGAGCTCTTCCGCCCTAAGGAAAAGTGCCACGGTTTAACACCAACTCCCCTTCTCACTAATTTGCTTCACAAAGTTCCGGAAGCAGTCTTGACTTTGCGGGCTTTCGCGAAGGCCGGCGAGTATGCGCTCCTTTGGAGGTCGATCTGAACTGTTGTTGGAAAAAGCGTTTGCTGGGAGGGATGTTGTGAGTACGTGGACTAGGTCTTCCATGATAGCCCGCGTAAACTCAGGGTGAAATTGTGTTCCCCAAATCTTATCCCCGAGCCTGAACGCCTGAATCGGCCAATGTGAGTTTTTTCCAAGGCAGACCGCCCCTGGCGGAAGTTCGCTCACGACATCGCCATGGCTCTGCTGCACTTCAAACTCTTCGGGTAATCCATTGAAGAGAGGATCACCCCGAGCCTCGGGGTTGACCAAGAAAGGAACAGTTCCCAGTTCCCACCCCCTCGGGCACTTCTCCACCTTTCCGCCAAATGCCTGGGCCACAAGCTGATGACCGAAGCAAATTCCATAAACGGGAACTTCCCTGTCGGCCGCCTGCCTTAGAAACTCCTCGCTCCTTCGGATCCACATGTCTCCCTCATACGTAGACGATGCGGAACCGGAAATAATAATCCCCTCCCACATTGGCTCTGGCAGAGAATCTTTTTGGGCATCGATTACGACGCAACGCTC
>JAZFYO010000473.1:0-13484 GCA_036443615.1 Binatia bacterium
CGTGACCTTGGTGACGATTCCGAAGGTTCCCTCCGAGCCGACGAAAACGCCGGTGAGATCGTAGCCGGGGGTATCCAGTGTCCGCCCTCCGAGCTGAACGACCTCGCCTTTGGGGAGGACCACCTCCAGGCCGAGGACATGGTTCGTTGTAACGCCGTACTTTGGTGTGCGGGGGCCGCCGGAGTTCTCGGCAACGTTCCCCCCGATGCTGCATGCAGTCTGGCTGGCCGGATCGGGAGCGTAGTAGTACCCCTGCGAGGAAAGGGCGTTCGTTAGCCAGATGTTCACCATGCCCGGCTCCACCACGGCCCGCTGGTTCTCGGTGTCGATCTCCACTATCCGATTTAGCCGGTTGAGCCCGATCAGGACCCCTCCATCCAACGGGAGGGCGCCTCCGGAGAGGCCTGTCCCGGCTCCTCTCGCTACGAAGGGGATTTTCTCGCGCCAGCAGACTTTCACCACCCTGGCGACCTGTTCCGCTAAGTAAGGGAGGACGACGATGTCTGGCTTCGCCTTGAAGACGGTCAAGCCGTCGGTCTCGTAAACCCGGAGCTCATCAGGATCGATGACGACGCCGTCTTCACCAACGATTCCTGCCAGCTCCTTGGCAATCTGGTCCTTAATCTTCATTCTTCAGCGGTTTTTCCCGAGCCTTTCGCATCGGGTGAAATGCAGCGTCCAGTGGCATGTTAGGAGAATATCAGAATCGACAACCTTTGTGGAGCCGGCGAGGGAAGACCCTGATCAGGTGAACCGAAGCACTATGGAAAGAATAACGCGGGCGAGTGCGACCGAGATGAGAGGCGTGATGATCCAGCCCACGGCGATATAAAACAGCACAGGCATCTTAATGGTCTGGATGCCACGGGCGAGACCTATGCCCAGTACCCCGCCAACCAGTGCCTGGGAAGTGGATACTGGAACGGCTGGTAGGATGAAGACGCCGAGGTCCCATGGGTGAGCGAAAAAATCGACGACGATTGCTTCAGCCAGGATTGCGATCAGTGCAGTAGTGGCATCGAGCTTTACAAGATCCCGCCCAACCGTCAGCATGACGCGGTAGGAATAGGTCACCACTCCTAGGGAGATGGCCAGCCCACCTAAAAGGGCGAGCATCCTGGATTGGGATAGCCACCACGGCCCGACCTGCAGAGGATCGAAGAGGTCGAGCCGCATATAGATGCCGACGACATTTGCCATGTTGTTGCCGCCCAGGGCCCAGGCCCCGTAGCAGCCGACCGCGAGGAGACCGAAGCGTAGCCAGCGATCCAATACTAGAAGCGGCATAGGCAGCCAACGAAAGGCAAGGGCAAGCAGCTTATAAATTAGGAATGCTGTGACCGCGGCAAGAATGGGGCAGGCCACCCAGGTGACCACAATCGTGCGCAGCAGGAGCCAGACGGAAGGATCGACGCTGTCGTGCTGGAACAGGCGGTAGCCGATCAAGGCCCCGACAACCGCCTGCGAGGTGGACACCGGCATACCGAACCTGGTCATTCCCGTAACGACCAGTGCCGCCGCTAGAGCGGAGGTGAAGGCACCGGCAAGCGTGTCGATTTGCCCAAGCTCGCTGAGGGTTGCCATGGCGGCAGGCCCGTTGACCAGGCCACCAAGGATTACGAACACCGCGGCTAATGTAGCCGCGGTGGAGAAACGGACCATGCGCGAGGCGACCGCTGTCCCGAAGACGTTGGCAGCGTCGTTGGCACCCAGGGCCCAGCCTAGAAATAGACCGCTGGATAGCCATGCCAGCATGGCTAGAGGAGACGCTTGAGGGAGGAGATCATGAGCCGGTCTCCCATGTCCTCTGCCATGTCGCAGATTGATCCCAGACTCTCGATCAGATGCTGGAGCTGCATCTTGTGGGCCAGCTCCAGACTCGTGTCCTCGAAGGTCAGCGCCACGGCCTGCTGTTCGATCAAGTCTCCTTCATGTTCATGGTCAGACAATTGCTTCACGTCCTCCTTGACTTCATGAGGGCTGTTCAGGAACGCCTGGGCTGTGCGCACCAGCACCCGCACGGTCTGCACATCCCGGTCCACCAGCTCCATTAGGCTCTGGTGCAGCCTCTGCGGGATCTGGGGATTCTGCAGCTTGATCATCCGGATTGTAGATTGCATCCGGTTCGGGATCTTGTCCAGGTTCTCGAGAAGTCCCAAGATATCTCCCCGTGTATCTGGCAGTAACCTCTGCCCGTAAATGTTAGTCTCAATGTTGCGGCGAAGCCTGTCCAAACGATGCTCTAGCTCGTTGATCTGTGTAAAAAGTCGCGAAAACTCGGCCAAGTCGTAATTCAGATAGGCCCCGATCGCCTTGCGCAACTCCAGGGCGATATCGTTCAGATATTTGAGGTAATCATCCAATTCCTTCTGAATCTGGCTTTGGGCGCCAAACGGGCCACTAAGGTACTTCTTCACTGTGAACATCTTCTCGGACCTTAAGGCACAAGGGCAAGACAGGTCTATATTGCGGCTGAGCTCTCTACTGCGGTTTTTCCGCTTGAACCTAGAAAGAATACGGCTATGACTAATCCAGCGAACATAGCTCCGATCAGGAGAAAGAGGTCGTTGTAAGCACGGGTCATCGCCTCGTTCAGGAGGCTGTAACCAAGAAGGGACTGAGCCCTGTTTTCTAAGGCGATACCAAACTCTCCGCCGTGGCGCAGGAGATCCCGGATTTGAGAGAGCACCTCATATCGCGCAACCTCAGGCAGATGGGCTCCCTTAAGAGGGGTCATCGAGTCGACATTGAGAAATGTATATTTCTCCAGGAGAAGCGTCAAGGTGGTAATGCCGAATGCCTCTCCCAGGCCGCGGCTCAAGCCGATAATCCCGCTTCCCATTCTAACCCTGCCCTCCGGTAGGTTGGCGAGAGCAATGGTGTTCAGTGGGGCGTTGATGGTGGACTGGCCGACGCTCTTTATTGCGATGAGGAAAAAGATGGTGTCCATGCTGGTCCAGATAGTTATCGTGGAGAGACCGTAGAGCGTAAATGCCAGAATCACAAGGCCCAGGACAAGTGGGACTCGCGGACTCATACGATCTGTCATGATTCCTGCCAGCGGAGAGACGATGCCTGTGATAAGGGCACCCGGCAGGAGAAATACCGCGGCTTGAATGGGGGTGTAGTGAAGGGCTTTCTGCAGAAAAAGCGAGAGGAGGAAATTGGTTCCGCGAAATCCGACTACCCTAAAAACCATGATGAGGTTAGAGAGAGCGAAGTTGAGGTTCCGGAAATAACGAAGCTCGATGAAGGGGTTCTTTGATCTGAGCTCGACGGCCACGAAGAGGGTTAAAAGAACGATGGAAGAGCTCAAAAGCCCCACGATCAACCGGCTCCCCCAGCCCTCCTCTTGTCCTTGACTCAGCGCGAGGAGGAGACTGACGATTCCCCCGGTTAGGGTCAAAAACCCGAGTAGATCAAAGGGTTCTCCTTTATCTTCCGTCTTCTTTTGCGGGAGAATGAAATAGGCGGCTGCAATACTTAAAAAGCTGAACGGGATGCTGATATAGAAGATTGCCCGCCAGTTGAAATTTTCAACAAGGTAGCCGCCCAGGAGCGGACCAAAGAAGGGGCCGATGGACCAGCCTGTCATAAAGAGCCCCATTGCCAGGCCACGTTCATGGGAAGGAAACGCCTCGAACATGATGGACATGGCAACGCCGATCAACGGTCCGGCGCCAGCAGCCTGGATGATTCGAAAGAAGACCAGGGAGTCCGCACTCCACGAGATAGCGCAGAGAAGTGAACCCAGGATAAAGACGGCCATGCTGAGGATGAAGAGGTTGCGATCCCCCATCCGGCCTCCGAGCCATCCGACTGAGGGAATCAGTACCGTTCGGGTAATCATGAAACCGATGAGGACCCACTGAATCCTATCGAGAGAGGCCCCGAGGGAGGACATGATGGTTGGGATTGCTATATCGATTGAGGTTATGCCGAGGGCCACGGACAACGTGCCGAGTGAAACGATGAGGAAAACCCACCACTTGAAAAACGGCTGGGGGGATGGCGAAGATGAGGAAGACGACTCCATCCTACGGAGTATCCTTCTCGATCCACACGGTCGTCAACATGCCAACTTTTAGCAGGCCGTTGGTGTTCTCAACTGCTATCTTGACCGGTAGACGTTGGGTCGATTTTATAAATACTCCGGTGAGCTTTTGGGGAGAGAATAGGGAGAACTCCGAGACCGTGGCCCCGCCGATCTCTAGAACCTTTCCTGTAAAATTTCGATCTGGATAGGAATCCACTTTGATAACCACTTTGCTACCGGGGTGGACGAAGCGGATTTCGGTCTCCTCTATATTGGCCTCCACCCAATATCTGGTCGAGTCCACCACCATAAAAATAGGCTGCCCCGCCTCGACAAACTCTCCCTGATGCGAATTTTTCTTAACCACTGATCCTCGCACAGGGCTTCGAATCACCATGAGCTTAAGCTTGTGGTGCAGGTCCGCCAGGTTGGCCTTGGCTTGACGCACCTCCGCCTCCCGGACCTGGAGGTCGGCTTCTTTGATGATAACCTCTCTTCCCCTGATCCGGACCAATTCCAAGGTAGCCTCCCCCTCCTTGATCTTTTCCTCGAACGCCGAGACCCGCGCCTCGGCCTGGCGTAGCTCTGTCTCTGCGAGGGCTCGCTTCTGCTCGGAGATGAGCTCTTTCTCAAAGAGGGCGTTGGTGCGCTGCCGGTCTTTCTTTGCCTGCTTGGCATGGACAAGCGCATCCTCAAGATTGTACCGATAGCCCCGCAGGGCGGCCTCCGCCTGAACGATCTCCCCTTTTAGTTTTTCCACGTGGAGATCGATCTGCCGTTGCACCTGCAGCGATCGGCCGCGCGCGCGATCGATCGCTGCCTGGGCCTGTTGAATCTGGATCATAATCTCCATATTGTCGAGCCGGGCCATAACCTCACCCGGGGCGACAGCATCTCCTTCTTCTTTAGTAAGTGCCTTAATCCTTCCATCAATCTCGGCGCTGATGGAAACGATGTCGGCCTTGATGCGGGCATCGTCCGTAGAGACAAATCCGAGGGATCTCCACCACCAGATTCCTAGAAAAACCATCAAGGCTATAAGGATCAAGGCGAAAGGAGTTGCTACTGCCCACTTACGGATGCTCATCTGTACCCTTAGAAGTGGCTTTCCCTAAAAGGTTTAGTGCGGCCAATAAGCCGCATTGGATTAGAACCCTGGTCGAATTACGACCAGACTCGTTATATCATGATCACCGCTGTGGGAAAATCCCAACTGTTAGCCCTTTAGGGATTTCGTGCCAAAGAGAATTAAACATAGCCTGACCAGAATACGGGTGGTGTTGCAGAGGGCGCTTTTGCAAAGAATAGCGGACTTTAGTAGATGAATGAGGGCTGTTCAAAATCTGCCACTAGAGATAGGTCTAAATCTGTAAATTAGCAGGGGAGACGCAAAGTGAGCCACGATTTTTTCTTCGACCGTGAGCACGAAACCTTACCCCGAGCAGAAATTGAATCCCTGCAGCGTTCGCGCCTCACCGAAATGCTGGAGGTCATCTACAAGCAAAATGGCTTTTATCAACGGAAGTTTCGTGAGGCGGGATGGCAAAGGGCTCCCAAGGGCGAAGAGCGACTGCGGTTTCCTTTTACCACCAAGGCAGAATTGGTCGCCGATGCATCGGAATATCCCCCTTACGGATCAAACCTGACGTATCAACTAGACGACTACGTTCACCTGCATCAGACGAGCGGGACTACCGGAAAGTCTCTGGCCGTGTTGGATACCTTGGAGAGCTGGGCGGAATGGATGAAGTGCTGGGGTTACATCTTTAAAGCGGCGGGTCTTGTTCGGGGCGATCGGGTCTATGTGGCGTTTTCGTTCGGCCCTTTCGTGGGCTTTTGGGCCCCCTATGAAGCCGGGCCGGGGCTGGGCTATCGGGTTCTCCCTGGGGGAGGGCAGACCTCCGCACAGCGGCTGAAGGCAATCCATGACCACCAGGCTACGGTTTTTATGTGTACGCCAAGCTATGCCCTCCACCTCGCTGAGGTCGCTCGGGAGCAAGGGATAAATCTCTCCGCCAGCCCCATACGCATCACCATCCATGCTGGAGAGCCCGGTGCCAGCATCCCCGCAACCAAGCGAAGAATCGAGGAGGCCTGGGGGGCCAAGTGTTTTGACCACATCGGGTCCTCGGAGATCGGTCCCTACGCTTTCGAATGTCACCTGCAGCCCGGCGGCGTTCACATCAACGAACTGGATTACATTGGTGAGGTCATCGATCCCGTGAGCCTTAAGCCATCAGGGCCCGGGGAGATGGGAGAGTTGATCCTGACCAACCTCAATCGCTGGGCGTTTCCAGTCATCCGCTATCGAACTGGAGACCTGGTGAAATTCTCAGACCCAAAGCCCTGTGTCTGCGGGCGGACATTCCTTAAGCTTGAAGGAGGCATACTCGCCCGAGCGGATGATATGATGATCGTTCGAGGGGTTAATATCTATCCCAGCGCAATAGAGGCTGTGCTAAGAGGGTTCAAAGAAGTGGTGGAGTTTGAAGGCCAGGTGTCCACTAGTAAGGGAATGGACGACCTGCGCTTGAAGGTGGAGTTAAAGGGTGGGCCTGGCCTCGAGCCGGAAAAGCTCAGAAGCAGAATACAAGAGGAACTTCGCAACCGACTAGGACTGCGCATTGAGCTGGAGGTGGCACCCCCAGGCTCCCTGCCTCGCTACGAATTGAAGGCCAAGCGTTTCAAGCGGGTCTCACACGCTTAGGAAATCTCTAGTCCGGAGAATTTAGCTTCGAGTTAGTCCTGGCCGGAAAATCCTCGAACAGGGCAATCTGCTCAACTTTTAGACGAAATAGGCTTCGTGTTTAGCAATGTTTACCCCATGGATGATGGTGATCAATATGGCTCTAACCTATGGTATTTAACCCCTCTAAATTGAATTACTGATGCAGCGGCGATGGACTTCGAAGAGTTGCAATGTTAGGTGTTTTCAATAGGCGGCTCACTTAATAGGTAGGCGGCTATCCGAAAGGGTAGGTTGTTGGATTGGAACGGACCAAACCAGCACTGCAAGCGGCTTTCCCTCATATTGTCAATGCCAGTTAAAATCGACAGAATGTCGATGTGTTTCCTGGGTGGGGAATTATCGGGGTTAGCTAAGCTTCGCCGATGATTGAAAATCCAGGTCCTGGCCGTTGAGCGAGGTCTGGAGCGAAATGGGAGTGGGGTTTCTCAGCGTCTGGATCACATAGCAACCGGCCTCGGCTACCCGCACCAGTTTGGCGATCTTAGAAGGGTCCTCCTCGGATTCAATGTCTAAACGAGTCTCCACCCCGGTACAGCTCGTGCGGACGGTCTCGGCCATGACGGAACCTCCGCCCCAAAAACTGGTCTTCACCGTGACTTTTGCCTTTTTGATATTGAGGTGCAGCATGGTCGCGTACAGCGACACGTGAGTCAGGAGTCAAAAGGCAACCGACGAACTCAGGTAGGCGAGAGGCGGGGGGGCCGTATCGTCTCCGTTCAGATAGGGTCCTTCGTCGCAATGGATAGTAAAGGTCTTTCCCGCAGGCTGCTTCAGCGTTACCTGGCCCTTCTTGTGCTGTTTTTCCAGCGCCTCGGCCTCCACCACTACCTCTATGCCGTGTCCAGCACGTGAGAAGCGATTTCCTAGTTTGTCTGTTTCCTGTGCCATGATTATTTCATCCCCCTCGGTTCAAATTATTGTCCTCAAGGACGGCTACCGGATCACAGATCTCGATCTCCAACATCTCGATCTGGCTGAGAATCATAGCGGCATTCTTCTCTGCGACCTGCAAACCCTGTGACAACTCGAAGACCTTTTGGGCGGCTGCCCTTAGCCCTTTGATAGCTTCAGCTAGTTGTTGAGTTTTTTCCGATAACATTTGCCTCTCCTTCCTTTCTGAGGTCAATCAGTCTCTTGGTCTTGATCTCCTGTTTTGGAAACGTCCCCGGTGGGCAGAGTTGGATTTGAAATTTCAGATGGGTTTTCAACCTGAGGGCCGACTCCAGGTCCCGTATCAGTCCTTTGGTAGACGCTTCCTGTGTGTTGGTTTCCGCCTTCAGGGACACTTCGTCCAAGGGCCCGCGCCTGCTGACAGTTATCCGGTACTCGGTTAATTGATCAAAGCTGCGAACAACGTCTTCGACTGCCTGGGGCGAAAACAATACTCCACGAATTTTAATCAGGTCGTCGGCCCTTCCCAGGATTCCACCTTCCACCCAGCGAAAGCTTCTGCCGCAAGGGCAGGCATGATTCGAGGGACGTACCAGGTCTTTGACATCAAACCGGATCACTGGCTGGGTGTACCTCTCAAGAGAGGTCACGACTAGTCGAGAAAGCTGACCGGGTTGGGAAGGCTGCATCGTCTGTGGATCGAGAAATTCCATCAGAAAGAAACCCTCGATAATGTGGACGCCACCAGGGTGAGCCGAGCACTCATAACCCCAGGGTCCCACCTCGCTGGCCCCAAGGTGGTCAAAGACTTCGGCACCCCAGGCCGTCTCGAGACGCTTTCGCGTCGAAGGTATAGAGCCGCCCGGCTCTGCGCCACAGATTAGCGTGCGCACATGGAGATCAGAAGACCGCCGACCCAGTTCCTTTTCCGCCTGGGATGCAAGCTGCAGCAGATAACTGGGAGAGCCCATTAGCGCCGTGATCTCGTGATCGAGGACGATCTGAAGCCGCTCCTTGGTGGACATTCCGCCTCCGGGATAAACGCGGCATTGCAGCAATCGAGCCGCATCCTGACCGCCCCACCAACCGACGAAGAGATTGAACGGAAAGCAGACCAGGACTCGGTCACTAGAAGCCAGGTTGCAAGCAGCAAGCCCGTATCCCCAACACTCCAGCCACCAGTTCCAATCGCGGTGTGTAAAACCGAGCCGCATGGCTGCCCCTGTGGTGCCAGAGGTTTGATGGTACCGGACGATTTCCGAATCGCTAACGGCAAGGACCGAGGCAAATTCGAAATGCCGCTCTCCTTGGGCGGCCAGCCACTCTTTTTTTTCGGTCAGGGGGATCTTTTCCAGATCGTCCAGCCCGTGAATGTCTTCGGGGCGGACCCCTGCGTGGTCAAATTTATCCCGGTAAAACGGAGAGTTTTTGTAGGCCCAGTTGAGGATGCGCTTGAGCTTCAATAACTGAACCTCCCGCAGCTTTTCCTGTGGGAGGGTTTCCATAAGCGGGTTCCACACGGATGGAGCCTATCCCGTGACACTGGATTTTGTCAATAAGTGATATATATTGGTATGGTTACACTCGAATCCATTAGCAGTAGTCCTGTATTGGACTTGCGAGCACTTGATGACTGCAGCATTAAGCCGTGAAATCATTACCGAAAAGGGACGGGAGCTTGGTCTCGATCTCATCGGCTTTGCCTCAGCTCGCAGCCTGGAGGCAAAAGTGCCAGACCGGTACCGTCCCTCTCGAATCGCCGAACAGATGCCTACGCTGATCGTTGTTGCAAAGAGCAGCTATTCCGGTTTCGTGGTCGCCCATCATGCTGCAACCAAGCAGTTTTGGGGTGGGCGCATTATTAAACGGCTTGATGAAACTTGCGTGAAACTCGCTGTTTTCTTGGAAAGCTATGGAGCTACTGCCTTTCCAGTCTCCTCTCTAATGGTTGATATGGGCGAAAGGGAGGGTTTGGATCTCTGTCCGGCCGGGCAGGGCTCTCCGCTTCTGAAGGCGGCCGCGGTGGAGGCGGGTCTAGGGACGCTAGGTCTCAACCTCATGCTTCTGACACGTGAATTTGGTCCTCGTGTTTACCTCGGAGGAGTTCTTACTAACTTTGAAGTAGAGCCTGGAGGGCCTCTCACCAAGGAGCTTTGTCTGGGGCTTGAGGAATGTGGTCGCTGCGCGGCCGTGTGCCCGGAAGATGCCATTCCACGGCAGGCTCTGCGGGGAACTCCATTAGCAGAGGTTCGCGGCTTGGACGCCATCGCTTGTGCCCGGAGTTCGCAACCTCTAGGCCCACGTCGTTTCAAAGAATATCTAACACAAATCTTCCTTACCAGAGATCGACTCGAGACGATGTGGTCTCTGATAGGAAGCCGACTCACGGGTGCCTTTTGGCAGGAAATGCTCATGGTCAAAGAGGGGGCGTTTACCGGATGCTCGGCGTGCGTGAACGTCTGTCCGGTGGGAGAAGATTATCAGCGCTTGGGTAAGCGAGGAGAGAGCGCTGTCCCGCAGTTCGCCAAATCCATTACAGCGAAAGAGGTGAAGGTGGAGAACTTGGCCAAACACTCAGCGGAGTCTTTATCGTGACGCTGACAGAAGAGCTGTTTGAATTCGCCAGGAGCAGGGGGGCTGACTCGATAGGGGTGGTCTCAGCAGAGGCCTACGAGGCTAAGGTGCCTAACCTTCAGAAGCCTTCCACCTCGGCAATGGGAATGAAGAGCCTGATTTGCTTCGTCAAGCACATGTTGACCGGCTCCTTTGCTACTCGCGATGTTCCCGTCCAGTCGCTAAATTCCCACGTGTGCATGGATGGCGTTGAGAGAATTTCGATGGAACTTGCCGAATGGCTGGAAAAGAGAGGCTATCTCGGGATCCCGGTTCCTCCGGAGGCGGCCGATATGAACTTGCAGCGCAGTCCGGCCGGCACGCTCGACTTTAAGTGGGTCGCGGAGGAGTCGGGGGTAGGTACGGTTGGGCTGGAGTTGAATCTCCTCACGCCCGACTATGGCCCGCGTGTCTATATCGGAGTGGTGATGACCGACGCAGCGCTAGATTCCACTCCAAAGATGGAGCAACATCTTTGCCCAGGAATGAAATGCGGTCGATGCGCTGTCATTTGTCCCACACAGGCGATTCCTCTGCGCGCTCCTCGCGATGCCCACATCACGGAGTATCGCAATCTCGACAAGCGGGCCTGTGCCAGCGGTGCTGAACGCATTGGAATCAAGCCCCTGCTCCTAAATCTTCGTAAGTTGATCTTTACCTCTCCTCCACCAGATCCACAGCGCGTTGTTGATCATGTCTATTGGAAGGAGTTCTGGCAGTCCATCAACTCCAAACTGGGTGCCTTTGCAGCCTGCTTCGAGTGCTTTTATGTCTGCCCGCCAGGGGCCAAAGACTTCAAGAAGATCATTCGAATACCGTACAGGCGTATGGATATCCCACCCGGAAAAGTGGGACGGCGCCATTTCGACGATATGGTAGAGATGGTTTACCGAGGGGTTCCGGAAGAACGAAAGGCTGTATACGAGCGTGATCAGGACTTTGGCGAAGTCCTACAGGGCGGGAAAAACCCGTGACTAAGGAAGAGGTTCGGTCACTAGCAAAAAATCTGGGAATAGACCTCGTTGGCTTTACGACTTGTGAGCGGCTAGAACAGAAGCTTCCAGAATCGGTGCGGCCATCGCAGATCTCGGAGTACCTACCGGTTTTCATGGTGCTGGCAAAACACATTCCTGTAGGAATCAGCGCTGCCGCCGATGGCAGCGCCAAGCAGATGGCTGCCGCCCTGGTCCATCGGGTTTTGGAGGAGGCTGCGGCTGAGCTGGCGTACGGTCTAGAAGAGAAGGACTATCTTGCTGTCGTTTTATCTTCGCTGATGATGGACTTCAAAGGCCGAGACGAACTGAGTAACACACCGGCCGGTCAGGGCTCGTTGTATCTCCGCCTGGCCGCGGTCGAGGCTGGGCTCGGCACCATGGGATTGAACAACATGTTGTTGACCCGAGAGTTTGGTCCTCGTGTCTATCTTTGTGGTATGATGACCAACCTGGAAATTGAGCCGGATGAGCCTCTGCAGAATGAATTATGCCTCGGATTAGAGGATTGTGGGCGGTGCGCTGCCGTGTGTCCGGGAGATGCCATTCCGCGTCAGTCGCGACGTGGCGCCCCTCTGGCTGAATACCGGGGCCTTGACGGTCGGGCCTGCGCCGCGTATTCCCAACCTCATGGTGTGGGTCATTCCGTGGATCATTTCCGGTCTTTTTTCCAGCAGAAGGACTCAACCACAATCAAGGCCAAGATCGATTCCGACGATACCTCGCTTCTCTGGTATCATATGGCTATTATGCGCCAGGGGGCCTTTACGGGTTGCAGCAAGTGTTTACAGGTCTGTCCTGTGGGAAATGACTACGAATCCATTCAGACTTCACCGCACCGCCAACGGGATCTACCTGTTGGCGTCCGCTCTCAAATTTCGGGGGAGAACGTGAGCATCTCGAATTATAGAGAGCAGCAGTCTTAAAAGGGTGGCTATCTAGATGGCGGATCCGGCTCGGCCAGAAAAGGGTAAAAAGAAGCTGAGGAAGTTTCCTGTGAAAGAGGGGTCAAGGAAACTGCTTCTTCGCCTTCGGGTCAATGGCGAAATCAGTGAGGTCGCGACCGAAGGGAGCAAGACCCTATTAGAGGTATTACGCGAAGACCTCGGTCTCATGGGAACGAAGCACGGATGCGAGCTCGGAGAGTGCGGAACCTGCACGGTCCTGATGGATAAGGAGCCGGTCCTCTCCTGCCTCGTGTTGGGGGCCGAGTCAGAGGATGTGGATATCGTTACGGTCGAAGGATTGATGCAAGAGGGACGACCTCATCCGCTGCAGAAGGCCTTTGCGGCCCTTGGGGCGACCCAATGTGGATACTGTATTCCAGGGATCCTGCTGACGGCGAAGGCGCTTTTGGATTGCAATCCTCATCCGAGTCGTGACGAGATCCGCGAGGCGCTGTCAGGCAACCTTTGCCGCTGCACGGGATACACGAAGATCATCCAGGCGGTGGAGCTTGCTACCAGAAATCAGGAGGCATTGTGAGAAAGAAGAACTTTTCGGTGATAGGGAAGCCTCTACCTAAAGTCGATGCCATGGCGAAGTGCGTCGGAGAGACGCGCTACGCAGATGATCTATCATTGCCTCGCACGATCTTTGCGAAACTGCTCCGTAGCCCGCACCCCCATGCGAGACTCCGGAGTATCAGCACGGAGAGAGCGGCCAGCCTCGACGGGGTGTATGCGGTGATCACGGGCAAAGATCTGCCGGAGAAATTTGGCATCATGCCTTCAACGCAGGATGAGGAGACGTTGGTAACGGAGAAGGTGAGGTATGTGGGGGACCCTGTAGCCGCCGTTGCGGCCTCGAGCGAAACCATTGCGGAGAAGGCGCTGGAGTTGATCGACGTGGATTACGAGGTGCTCAAGCCCGTCCTCTCCATCGAGGAGGCGCTGGCCCAGGTGGACAATAGAATTCATTCTTGGAATCGATATGCGAATGTCCAGAAGGCGGTCTCTCTTGAGTTCGGCGACATGGCCCAAGGGTTCGATGAAGCTGACCATATCTACGAAGACACGTTTTTCTTCCAGGGCAACACGCACCTTCCGATGGAACAGTATTGCGCCATTGGATTTCACGGACCGGATGGGAAGCTCACGGTCTGGTCTTCAACCCAGACACCCCATTATCTCCATCGGACCCTGTCTAAGGTCTTGGGTTTGCCGATGTCTCGGATAAGGGTTGTCGCCACGCCTGTGGGCGG
>JAZFYO010000474.1:0-10356 GCA_036443615.1 Binatia bacterium
AAGGCACAGGCCCATTGCCCACGGTTGGAGACCTCGTACCCCGAGGAAAACCAAGCAAGCCCCGGCGGGGTCGCTGCGGGCCCGTGGAGCGAAGGAAGTCCCCGAAGCCCTAAGTAACAGGAATGGAGAGGGTGCAATCGCCATCTCCCCCAGTCGGACACAGTCAAAGAGACATCTCGCACCACACTTTCTGACGGAGAGCCGATGCAAGCTTGACCCTGTAGGTGCTACGGTGTAGAAAACTTAACGGGAGGAAAAATGAATGACTTTTACAAAGATTGGTTAGAAGAGTCTAAGCGTATCGAGAAAACAGTGAACGAGGCACCCAGAGTGGCGCGAGGCAAAAACCTTGACTGGGTGCGCACCCGTCAGGACAGCAAGGCAGCGCTCATGATCGCGCCTGAGACGGGCCACCCCACTGGCGGCAGCCTTCTGATGAGGGCAGAGATTCCCGTGGGCTGGCATACCGGCAAGCACATCCACGGGGAAGAGGCTATCTATGTCGAACGCGGCGAAGGCTTCCTGTTGTTAGACGACAGGCGCTACGATTTTCACCGCGGAACCGTCTTTCACATCCCCTACCGGTCGGCCCATCAGCTCTTTAACACAGGTAACGAACCTGTGAGCTATCTCTCCGGTCTCGCCTGGCACCTCGAGGCGTCCATCTATATGGGGCGTATGGAGCAGATCGAGGATGTCGGACAAAATGACTCGGCCGGGTTTACCAAGGTGCCTCGCGAGGAGTCGCAGTACTGGCCCACCGACGGGCGCCGAATCTCCATCCATGAAGAGCAGTTCGATCTCTCCACGGAAACCAAGCACGGTGCCACGTACTTCCTGATGGGCAGAAGCGGCAAACAAAACGGTTTTAAAGCTACCTCGGTGGCGATCAGCTCGATCTTTGTCGATTTGCCTCATTCCAAAAGCCACAGCCACGCCCATCCCGAGGCCTACCTCTACGCTTTACAGGGCAGCGGTTATTCTGAGATCGGCGGAAAGAGGTACGATTGGGAACAGGGTGATGCAGTGCACGTCCCTCCCGGCATGATGCACCACCAGCATTTCAACCCGACCGACCAGGAGATGAAGGAGCTCAGATTCGAGTACGGGATCCGCTACTGGTTGGTGGACCAGTGGAGAGGGTATATAACGGTCGACCGGCACTTGAAGGCAACGCACCTGGATGACTGAGATCATTGCCGGTCGGTCTCCTTCAAATGGTTGAATGGCGAAAGGGGCAATGTGAGCTTAGCTGAGAAACAGTCGAGTTCTAACGATCTCTCCGATACGATTGAAGCCAGTGAATTTTACTTTGCGCGTGGCTGGACTGACGGACTCCCGGTTATACCACCCACTAAGGATAGCGTTCAGGCTATGTTGGACTCCGTCGGGAGGGAGGCTGGGGAAGAGGTCGCATTTATTGCCAACCGTCAGACAAGAATTACAGCTGAAAAAGTCGCTGTGAACGCCGTGATGGCCGGGTGTAAACCTAGCTATATGCCAGTGGTGGTCGCGGCCCTCGAGGCCATTAGCGATCCACTTTGGGGGTACCACGGTCCAGCTACGAGTACGGGGGGGTCGGCTGTTTTCATGTTGGTTAACGGCCCCATCGCCCGCATGTTGGACATCAACTCTGGTGATAATCTCTTTGGCCCGGGTTGGCGCGCCAACGCCACTATCGGTCGCGCGGTGCGCCTTGTCATGCGGAACGTCATCAATACACTACCCGGCAAGCTGGACCGGAGCACCCTGGGCCATCCGGGCAAGTTTACGTACTGTATCGCAGAGAACGAAGCGGAGAGCCCTTGGCCACCCGTCCATGTCGAGCGCGGCTTTAGTCCGGAGCAAAATGCCGTCACCGTTTTTGCCGCGCTGGCCCCCCATCAGATCTACAACCAGCTCAGCAACACGGCCGAGGATGTTCTTACCACTATGGCCGATAACATGCGTATCTCGAGCAGCGTGACCAGGCAGCCGCAGTATGTGGTGCTCGTTGCGGGCGAGCACATGCAGATCATTGCCGGAGATGGCTGGTCCAAGACAGACATCAAGAGGTTTCTGTTCGCACACACCGAGAGCAGTGTCGCCCACCTCAAGCGGACAAAGCGCATATCCGGCGAGATTCTCCCGCAGGATGAGAAGACCATGCGGCCATTGGTTCAGACGCCAGAGGATATTATAATAGTTGCAGCGGGGGGCAGGGCCGGGGCCTTCTCGGCCTTCATTCCGGGATGGGGCAGCAAGGTGACGTCACAAAGCGTCACCAAGGAGATTCGACAACCCTAGGTTGGTTGAAGGTGAAATAATCCATTGAGACGAGGAGGAGAACAGAGATGAGCAAGGGCATAACGGTCTTCGATCCAACCACAACTCCAAAGGAGCAGCCCCTGCGGTATGCCTCGCGTCCTGCGACATTGCAGGGCAGGAAGGTGGGGCTTGTGGATAACACCAAGATCAATTCGGATAAGCTGCTCTTGAAGATCGGGAAGATCCTCGAAGAGCAGCATGGGGTGCAGGGAATGCTGCTCCGACGAAAGCGAAATTCGGGGGTACCGGCCCACGACGAGATCTTGAACGAGCTGGGAGCCGAATGCGATGTGATGATTGCCGGTGTGGGAGATTGAGGATCTTGCAGCTCGGGCAGTGTGCTCGACGGAATTTTGTTTGAGAGGATGGGCGTACCTTCAGCCTCCATCGTCACCGAACCGTTCGTATCCACAGGTAGGGCCATGGCCGAGGCCTGGGGTGTAAAAAACTACCGTTTCCTGGTGATGCCTCACCCTACGGCGAACCTCACCGAGGAGCAGCTTGACCAGCGCGCACGAGAGATTGTCCCACAGGTGGTGGAGCTGTTGTTGGACAAGAGTCTAGCGAGCACGTAAGCCCTCCTGTCCCGACGGAAAGGCAAGGTGGAGCGTCCGATCTATACGGATTCAAGAGGTTGAGCAGCTCTTATCCCCTAGGGAATTTCAGATTGCTAGTTTAGACGGATTTTTCTAGAATTTTTTATGTCCGGTAATTTTTCTTCAAGCAATAATCGGATCAAAGTAATGCTCGGTTTTATTGTGCGAAAGTGTATTATGGACATTGGCCACACGCCTACGGCCGATGAGTTTGCAGCTTGGGCCAATGACCAAGAAGAGAACGGGCACCGCTATAGTCTTTTTGGCAAACCGATTTCACTTTCCACCGCAAAGGTCATGATCCGTCATCCAGAGAGGTTAGTGAGCGTGCGTTCGGAGTCAATAGTTAAAAGCTCGAAAGTGCATACCCGATAGTCACACCCTCAGCGTTTATCGAGAATGGGAGTCCCGTCCAAGATCAAATCATATGAAAACTGCGTATAGTACCCAAACAGCAAGCACCGCCCATATCAGCATGGATAACCAAGTCTTGCTTATCCCCACGCTAAGCAACTCGTCACTCGTTTTCAGCAGAATTTTCGAGTATGGGATAAATCCTATGCCTATTAGCATGGACACCCACAGTGTCACTGCGGCGACTTGGACGACGGTCAGTTCTGCAAAAATGTAGTAGCCGACAATGACGGCGAATACAAAATAAATCAGTGTGATCAGCAGCTCGTTCTTCAGTATCCCTTTGGCCCACTTCATCCAGAGACCGGGTTTCACGGTAACAACGACCAGTTTTACGATAACGAATACTGCAAAGAAGGTTGCTAATATTTCAATTGGGGCCATGGGTTACCTCCATGCCGGAGGATCGATTTCCATCCCCCCTTGGCATTTTTTCCAGCTGTGAATTTATCTAATGGTACTCCTCAATCGGCACGCAAGAACAGTATATCCTAAACAGGTAAGTTTATACCGTTGGCTATATTGATATCGAGCAAAAGCCAAAAGAGGGTCGCAGTTTGTCTTGATTTTGTTTTTGGCCTCTGGCAGAAGGAGACGGGGGTCAGTCCAATGCATAGAGTAGCAACGAAGGGCCTTGTGATTGCTGTTATGGGGGCACTGGTTCTTGGTGCTCAATTCATTGTGCCATCCGCTGCCCAGTCTGCGTGCACTCCGACACGCCCCGATTCAAAGGGGCCTTTCTACGAGCCGAATGCTACTGAGCGGAACAGAACCGGCCGAGGACTTATAGTTTCCGGCGTTGTTCGGTCAGTTTCCGACTGCGCCTTGATCGCAGGCGCCCGGATAGAGTGGTGGTCCGCCAGCCCCGGCGGCCAATACGATGACGACCATCGGGCAATGCAGCTTGTTGACAGGGAGGGACGCTACCGGTACGAGACCGACTTTCCAGGTAATTACGGTCGACCGCTGCACTTACACGTCCGGGTGACTGCCCCCGGGCATCGCGCCCTCGTTACCCAGCTCTATCCGAGACAGGGGCAAACTTCGCTCATTTTCGACTTTGTCCTGGCGAAATAGGAGAGGTCGGGATTGGAAGGTGAGACGTGAAAGATGAGGTGAGAAGACTAAACGACGAGTACGGGTTCAACCTAAGCGAGGCGGAGATTGAGCAGATTGCCAAGCAGGCTGAGGCCGCCCGGCGCCTGTTTCAGCCGCTCTATGAGGTCGATCTCACCGGAGTCATGCCGATCATGAAAATCGATAAGAAGGAGAGGAAATGAAGGAGCGAGACCTGGAAGGGCTGACCATTTCTGGGGTCTCTGCACAAATCAGGCGTGGAGAAGAATCTCCGGTAGAGCTGACAAAATTGTATTTGGCCAGAATAAAGAGTCTCAATCCCATCCTCAACGCCTATATGACGTTGATGGAGAAGCAGGCCTTGGCCGATGCCAAGAAGGCTGAGGATGAGATCAAAGGCGGAAATTACCGCGGCCCGCTTCAAGGAATACCGTTCTCCATCAAAGACAATTTGGCAACCAAGGGGGTGAGAACAACAGCGGGATCGAAAATCCTCTCGGAGTGGGAACCTGATTTCGATGCAACGGTGGTGGCGAGGCTCAAGGAAGCCGGGGCGGTCATTTTGGGTAAGAACAATATGCACGAGTTCGCGAGCGGAGGGACCACGATCAATCCGTATTACGGCACTACTCATAACCCGTGGGATATAAAAAGAATTCCTGGAGGTTCGAGCGGCGGATCTGCGGCTGCGGTAGCTGCCAGCATCTCCATGGCGTCTATCGGGACGGACAATGCAGGATCGGTAAGGAACCCAGCCTCTCTATGTGGCACCGTGGGCCTGAAGGCGACTTATGGCAGGGTGAGCCGCTTCGGTGGTGTCCATGGGACCGGAGGGTTTTCGACAGACCATTTTGGTGTGTTCACCAAGACCGTTGAGGACTGCGCCTTGGTTTTAGGGGCAATCGCGGGATACGACCCAAGGGATCCGCTGAGCTCCGACGAGCCTGTTGCCAATTATTCGGAAAGCCTTGGAAAAGAGGTGAAAGGTCTCAGGGTGGGTCTTATCAAGGGATACTTTGATGAACTGATGGTCGGAGAGGTGAAGGGTGTGTTTGGCAAAGCCGTCAAATTGTTAGAGTCACTTGGCATGAAAGCAGAAGAGGTCTCTATTCCTCACATAAATTTAATTCCGGCAGTGCAAACCGCCACCAGCCGGGTGGAAAACGCCGCTTCCCAGGATCATTATCTGAGAACGAGACCGCGGGATTATAGCCCGAATCTACTCTACAGGCACATCTGCGCTTTGATGATTCCCGCGGCAACCTATGTGACAGCTCAGAGGGTCCGGAGAATTATCTGTCAGGAGTTCGAAGACGTCTTTCGGCGGGTGCAGGTGATAGCCGCTCCAACTATGGGTATTCCCGCGCCTACTATCGAGGAGTGTGACCGGGGCTTTTTGGAGGTGGACGGAAAAAGGATTGACTTCCAAGATGCAAGGGGGAACTTCGGAACCCAGTGTACAATCCCTTTTAATGTTACAGGACACCCTGCCCTCAGCGTGTGCTGCGGGTTTTCTTCTTCGGGCCTACCAATCGGTATGCAGATTGTAGGTGGACCTTTCCAGGAGGGTATGGTTTTCCAGGTAGCGCATGCTTATGAGAGGACGGCCCAATGGTACCTCAAGAAGCCTGAATTTTCGGGGAAGGGCATGAGCGTTACCGAGCCGGCGTTGTCCCCTTGAGATTCTCGTCTATGACCATTAGGCGGTCTCAAACCTTCCACAATCATAGAGAATTAGCGGTAAAGTTCTTCCAGTTGCGCTCCATAAATTCTACCAGCAAGCTTGCCCCACATAAGCTTCGCTGCTATTTTTCTCTTTAAATGGCACGTCAGAGAAGAGACGGACAGTTTCGATTGGTGGCCGATTTCAAGCCCCAGGGAGACCAGCCTAAGGCCATAGAAAAACTGCTTCACGGGGTTAGGAAGGGGCTAAGCGATCAGGTCCTTTTGGGAGTCACGGGCTCGGGGAAGACCTTTACCATGGCCAATGTGATCTCCCAAGTGAACAAGCCTACGTTGGTCATTGCGCCGAATAAGACCCTCGCAGCCCAGCTATATAGTGAATTTAAAGAGCTGTTTCCGGATAACGCCGTTCGGTACTTTGTCAGTTACTACGATTACTACCAGCCTGAGGCCTATCTCCCGTCCACCGATACCTATATCGAGAAAGATGCCTCCATTAACGATGAGATCGATAAACTGCGTCATGCCACAACCATGGCCTTGCTGGAGAGGCGGGATGTGGTGATTGTCGCCAGTGTTTCGTGTATCTACGGCCTCGGCTCCCCCGCGGCCTATTTTGAGATGATGGTCTATCTCGATGAAGGAATGGAGATTGACCGGGACCAGGTTCTCAGAAAACTGGTGGATATTCAGTACCAGAGGAGCGACTACGACTTTCACCGCGGGACCTTCCGGGTTAGAGGAGATATCCTAGAGGTCTTTCCCGCTTATGAAGATACCTCTTCCGTCCGCATCGAATTCTTCGACAACAAAATCGAGTCTCTTAACGAGTTCGATCCCATCAGGGGAAAGGTGCAACGACGTGTGGAGAGGGTCGCAATCTATCCCGCCAGTCACTATGTGACCAGCGAGGATCGTATGAAAAAGGCCGTCGTGGCTATCCGGGAGGAGCTTAAGGATAGGCTTCAGCAGCTGCGGGCTGAAAACAAGCTTCTCGAGGCCCAGCGGGTGGAGCAGCGGACCCGGTACGACTTGGAGCTTCTGGCCGAGATGGGATTCTGCCCCGGTATTGAGAACTATTCACGTCACCTAACCGGACGGCGACCGGGAGAACCCCCGCCGACGCTACTTAACTACTTTCCCGAAAATTTTCTCCTTTTCATTGACGAGAGCCACGTTACTATTCCCCAGATCGGCGGAATGTACAGAGGGGATCGCTCGCGCAAGGAGACCCTGGTAGAATTCGGGTTTCGTCTCCCTTCTGCCCTGGACAACCGTCCTCTTAACTTTGAAGAGTTTGAATCTTTCTTGAATCAAACCATCTATGTGTCCGCTACTCCTGCCCAATACGAGATTGAGAAGAGCAACCGGGTGGTTGTGGAGCAGGTTATCCGTCCTACTGGACTTATGGATCCTGAAGTCCGGATAAAGCCCGCGCGGTCTCAGGTGGATGACCTCCTTGAGGAGATCAGAAAAAGAACGGGGGAAAACGAGCGGGTTTTGGTCACGACCCTGACCAAGCGGATGGCCGAAGACCTGACGGATTATTATCAGGATTTGAATGTCAGGGTCCGTTACCTTCACTCCGACATCGAAACCCTTGAACGGGTGAATATAATCAGGGATCTAAGGAAGGGAGCATTTGACGTCCTGGTCGGAATCAATCTCCTCAGAGAGGGATTGGACCTTCCGGAGGTTTCCCTGGTAGCGGTCTTGGATGCCGATAAGGAGGGGTTCCTGCGCTCGGAGCGTTCATTGATCCAAACCATGGGAAGGGCGGCGAGGAATGTCAACGGGACCGTGATCCTCTTTGCGGACATCATGACGCAGTCGATGAAACGGGCTATAGATGAGACCAATCGCAGGCGCCGTCTGCAATCCGCCTTTAACAAAAAGAACAGGATTACTCCTCAGACAATTGTCAAGTCCTTGGGTACTCCTCTGGTCCAGGTCTATGAGGCTGACTATGTTACCGTGCCGATGGCGCTGGAGGGGGAAGAGGAGTACTTGACTTTGAACAAGATTCCACGCCGAATCGAACATCTCAAAAAGGAGATGAGACAGGCCGCAGCCAATCTGGAGTTTGAAAAGGCTGCGGAACTTCGAGATCAGATTCGTAACCTTCAAGAGCGTGAGATTGGACTGCGTGATCCGTTAAGTGCAAGGGGATCAGAGAGGATTCCCTGACGGCACTGCCTTCTATGGTTTCCATCGAAGAGAAACTCGATAGCCTTCCCTCGCAACCCGGTGTCTATCTGATGCGTGACCGGGCAGAAAAGGTCATTTATATCGGAAAGGCAAAGGATTTAAGGGGGCGAGTCCGTGCCTACTTTCGTGGCGGGGACGGGCGTTCTCAGATCCAGTTTTTGATGCGTAGGGTGGGGAATGTCGAGACTTTAGTAACAAGCAACGAAAAAGAGGCGCTGATCCTAGAGAACAACCTGATCAAGCAGTATAAGCCGCGCTATAACATTCGCCTCAAAGATGACAAAAGCTACCTAAGCATTAAGGTGACGGTTCAGCATCCCTGGCCAAGGATGCTCACCACGAGGAAAATCGTGAGGGACCGAAACCGGTATTTTGGGCCATACTCTTCAGCCCTTGCTGCACGCGAGACTCTCGATGTCATTGAAAAGCATTTTCTCCTGAGAACCTGTACGGACCACAATTTTAAAAACAGGACCCGCCCCTGTCTTCAATACCAGATCAAGCGCTGTTTAGGACCCTGTGTTTTGCCTGTCGACCGTGGAGAGTATCAGGAGCATCTGAGGCGGGCGATGCTGTTCATTGAGGGGAAGAGTCATGAACTCCTGGATGAGTTGCGGAGAAAGATGCAGGAGAAGTCACAACTGATGGAGTTCGAGGCCGCGGCAAAAATCAGGGACCAGATACAAGCAGTGGAAAAAACACTGGAAAAACAGCAGATGGTGTCTCACTGGGGGGCAGACCAGGATATTTTTGGAATCTACCGCGAAGGGGGATTCATCGAGATACAGGTTCTCTACGTTCGCCAGGGAAAACTTACGGGGAATCAAGCCTATTCGTTTGAGGCCCTCGAATTCTCCGATGAGGACATGATGGAATCGCTGCTCAGTCAGTTTTATCAAGGCGACCGTTTTATCCCTGACGAGATCCTGCTCCCCGTGGAGTTGGAGGATCGGGAGGTGCGAGAAGAGTTCCTGAGTGAGCGTAAGGGGAAGGGAGTATCGCTTACCTGCCCTCGGCGAGGCGACAAGTGGCGGCTGGTTGAGATGGCAGTGCAGAACGCCCGCCAGAGTTTTTTCGAGCGCCACGACCAGGAAAAGGAGAGAGAAAAGATGCTTCAAGAGCTTCAGGTGAAGCTCCGGCTGAAGAGTTATCCTCAGAGGATTGAGTGCTTTGATATCTCGAACATCTACGGTTCCCATGCCGTGGGCTCCATGGTCACCTTTTTTGATGGGGAACCGGACAAGAAACGCTACCGTCGCTACCGAATTCGGACTGTAGACATTCCTGCGGGCGGAGACGACTTTGCCATGATGCATGAGGTTCTCAGGCGGCGTTTTTGCCGCGGAATCGAGGATGGGGACCTCCCGGATCTGGTGGTCGTGGATGGCGGGAAAGGGCAGCTAGGGGTAGCCATTGTGGCCATGGAGGATTTAGGGGTCAAGGATGTGGATGCCATTGGCTTGGCCAAGATGCGCGTAATGGCCTCTCCCCGCAGTTCAGAGATTAACCGGTTAGAGGAGCGGGTCTTTATACCTGGGCAGAGCACCCCTGTTACCTTAAGGCGTAACTCTAATTCTCTATTTCTCTTGCAGCGGGTGCGCGATGAGGCGCACCGATTTGCCATTACATACCATAAGAAATTGAGAACTCGGCAGACATTTTTCTCTGTGTTGGACGGGATCGAAGGGATCGGAGGGGAGCGGAAGAAGATACTACTGCGCGCCTTTGGTAGCCTCAAGCGTATCCAGGAGGCGACCTTCGAGGAACTCATTAAAGTTCCATATATCAACGAGAAGATGGCCCAGAAGATTCTTGATTCCACAAAATTGATGTCCAAAGGCGGCTGACCCCTGAATGGAGTTACCGTTTCCCTCTCTCCTGAAGCATGACCTTTTGGAGAGGAATCCGGCTGCTTTAGTAATCGTTCCGACCCTCTCCCTTCTTCTCGGGCAAGCGATCGTCTTCGCTTCGCTTTTCTCTGTCCTTTTTCTCTCCACCTTCTCTTTCATTAGTTCTTTGCTCCTTGGGTGGTTGGGGAAGAAAAGGTGGGCCCTTCTGTTTTTTCTCTCTA